>CAISYQ010000266.1 GCA_903889735.1 uncultured Methylibium sp. | reverse complement strand
GTGCGTGGAGAACTGGCCGGCCTGGCTGGTGGTCAACCTGGTGGCGATCGGCCTCTTCGCCTACAAGGCGCTGTGGCTGACGGTCGGGCTGTACGCGCTCTTCGCGCTGCTGGCTGCGGTGGGCTGGCGGGCCTGGGCTCGCCTTGCCGCCGGATCAGCCGGATTGGCTGGATCGACTGAGCCCATTGGATCGACCACACCGGCCCCCTCGGCATGACAGACACGGCGAGCGCCCCTGCCCTGCCCGCCCTCGCCACGGGGTCGGGACCGGTCATCGCCCTGCTCGGGGCGGAGAGCACCGGCAAGACCGCGCTGGCGGTGTCGCTCGCCGAGCTGCGTGGGGGCGACACCGCCCTGCGCGGCCGCCGGGTCAGGGTGGTGAGCGAGTACCTGCGCGAGTTTTGCGATGCCCGGGGTCGCACACCGTGGCCCGAGGAACAGGCCCTCATCGCCGCCGAGCAGTGGCAGCGGATCACCGAGGCGGCCGCCGATGGCAGCGTGGTGCTGGCCGACACCACACCGCTGATGACCGCCATCTACAGCGAGCATGTGTTCGGGGACCGCAGCCTTTACCCGCTGGCGCTCGGCCACCAGCGCCTCTGCGCCCTGACCCTGCTCACCGGCCTGGACCTGCCCTGGCAGCCCGACGGCCTGCAGCGCGACAGCCCCGGCGTGCGAGCCCCGATCGACGCCCTGATCCGCCGGGCGCTGGCCGGGGCCGGCCTGTCCTTTCCGGTGGTCTACGGCGCCGGGGCCGCGCGTCCCGCAGCCGCCATGGTGGCCGTGCGGTCGGTGCTCGAGGCGGTATTGGGTCCGAACCCGGACAGTGTCTCCGGCTCGACGCCCAATGAGCCGGCGGCCGAAGGGGCCCGGCCACGCCTGCGCTGCCGCGACTGCCTACAGCCCGACTGCGAACACCGGTTGTTTACCGGCCTCGCTGCCGCGGCCAGCCCTCGCGGCAAGCCTTCGCCAACCCGGACGATCGGGTCTCCCCGATCGGCTTCCCAAGCAGCACCCCCAGCAGTACTCCCGCTGCCACTGAACGGCCTGTGATGAGCGACGATCTGCCCCAGACCCTGCCCTTGCCGCTGGCCCTGCCGGCCGACGGCCCTGCGGCTGCGGCCGCGCCGGCCCCCGGCGAGGGCCACCGCCCGATCCGCAGTTTCGTGCTGCGCGCGGGCCGCATGGGCAGCGGGCAGGCCCGCGCGCTGACCGAGCTCGGGCCGCGCTTCGTGCTGCCCTACGCCCCCTTGCCGCTGGATGCCGCGGCAGTGTTCGGCCGCCAGGCCCCGCTGGTGCTGGAGATTGGCTTCGGCATGGGCGACGCCACCGCGCAGATCGCCGCCGCGCGCCCCGACACCGACTTCATCGGCTGCGAGGTCCACGAACCCGGTGTCGGTGCGTTGCTGCGGCAGATCGGCGAGCGTGGCCTCAGCAACCTGCGAATCCTGCAGCATGACGCGGTCGAGGTGCTGGAGCATATGGTCGCGCCCGGCTCGCTGGCCGGCATCCACCTGTTCTTCCCCGACCCCTGGCACAAGAAGAAGCACCACAAGCGGCGCCTCGTGCAGCCGGCCTTGATCGCCCGGCTGGCCACCCGGCTGGCGCCCGGCGGCACCCTTCACTGCGCCACCGACTGGCAGCCCTATGCCCAACAGATGCTGGCGGTGATCGGTGCCGAGCCTTTGCTCGCCAACACCGCGCCGGGCTATGCGACCCGCCCCGACTACCGGCCGCTGACCAAGTTCGAGAACCGCGGGCTCAAGCTCGGCCACGGGGTCTGGGACCTGGTGTTCACGCGCCGCTGAAGGCGGCCGCCGCCTCCCGCATCAGGCCTTCCAGACCACCGCCCCGCTCCAGGCGGTGATCAGCACCACCCCGCCGAAGACGATGCGGTACCAGGCGAAGACCGTGAAATCGTGGGTCGACACGTAGCGGATCAGCCAGCGGATGCACAGCAGCGCGCTGAAGAAGGCCACCACCGTGCCCACGGCAAACATCGGCGCGTCGTCCCAGCGCAGCAGCTCGCGCTGTTTCAACACCGAATAGGCGCCGGCGCCCATCAACGTCGGGATGCCGAGGTAGAAACTGAACTCGGCGGAGGCCTTGCGCGAAAAGCCCAGCAGCAGCCCGCCGATGATGGTGGCGCCCGAGCGGCTGGTCCCGGGGAAGAGCGCCAGGCACTGCAGGAGGCCAACCTTCAGCGCATCGGCCGGTGTCATGTCGTCGACCGTCTCGACGCGGGCGGTTCGGCCGCCCTCCAGATCGCGCTCGCCGTAGCGGGCCCGGTGGCGGCGCTCGACCCACAGGATCGCCAGCCCACCGACCACGAAGGCCAGCGCCACCGGCACCGGGTGGAAGAGATGCTGCTTGACCCAGCCGCCGAACGCCAAGCCCAACACCACCGCCGGCACGAAAGCCACGGCCACGTTGATTGCGAAGCGCCGTGCCAGGGGGTCGTGGCCCAGCCCGGCCACGGTGGCGCGCAGGCGCTCGCGGTACTGCCAGACCACCGCGAACATCGCACCGGTCTGGATGGCGATCTCGAACACCTTGACGCTCTCGCCGGTGAAGTCGAGCAGCGAGCCCGCCAGGATCAGGTGGCCGGTGCTGGAGATCGGCAGGAACTCGGTCAGGCCCTCGACCAGGCCCATGACGGCCGCCTTCAGAAGCAGGATCCAGGAAACGCTGTCCAAGGGTGGTCTCCGTATGGCGAAGCCACGATTGTCGCTGCCGCCACCGGCTCCGCGACCCTGGCCCACCAGTGCTTGCCGCCTCGGCGTGGGCAGGGTACATAATGACCCATCAGTCAGTAAATCATGCGCGCCGCCCTCCCACCCCCCCGAACCCCGACGCCCCACCCGGTGCTCTTGCCGCCGGTCCGTCACCGCCGCAAGGAGGCGCGGCCGCAGGAGTTGCTCGACGCCGCGCTCGATCTCTTCGTGGAGAAGGGCTTCGCCGCCACCCGCTCGGAAGAGGTGGCCACCCGCGCCGGGGTGTCCAAGGGCACGCTCTACCTCTACTACCCGAGCAAGGAGGAGCTGCTGAAGGCGGTGATCCGGCACAGCATCTCCTCCGAGATTGCCGAGGGCCGCGACATCGTGCGCAGCTTCGAGGGCTCGAGCGCCGACCTGCTGGCCCACCTGATGCGGGAGTGGTGGCGCCGCATCGGCGAGACCAAGGCCTCCGGCATCTGCAAGATCATCGTCTCCGAGGTTCGCAACTTCCCCGACATTGCGCGCTTCTACCTCGAGGAGGTCGTGGAGCCGGGTGAGCGCATGCTGGCCGGGGTGGTGGAGCGTGGCATCGCGCGCGGCGAATTCCGCCCGGTGCCGGTGCGCGAGACGGTCAACGCGATGATGGCGCCCATGCTCTTCCTGATGCTGCACAAGCACTCGATCGGCGCCTGCCAGTCAGCGGAGAACCGGATCGATCCGCAGCGGCAGATCGAGGTGCAACTCGACCTCCTGCTCCACGGTCTGCGGCCCCAGCCCACGGACAGCGGGCGGGCTGCCCGCCCGCCCGCCAGTCCACCCGCAAGCCCGATCATGAGGTCCACCAGCGGCGATGCCGCGCGGTTGGACTCTCATGCCGACCGGCCAGGCCCTGGAGCGCCGTCATGACGCCGCGCTGGCGCGCAGGCGCCGGCGTGGCTGCGGCGGTGGTCGTGGCGGCCGGGATCGCCCTGGCCCTGGGCCTGTTTCGCCAGGCCGGCCCGCCCGCCACGCCTACGCCGCCGCTCTCGGCCGTCCCCGAGTCGATGCTCGAGCTCTCACCGGCCGACGTGGCGCGGGTCAGGCCCCAGGAACTGGTGCGGACCATGGAGATCACCGGCAGCCTGAAGGCGGTGAACTCGTCGATGCTGAAGGCCCGCGTGGCTGCCGAGCTGCAATCGCTGACGGTGCGGGAGGGTGACACCGTGCGCGCCGGCCAGGTGCTCGGCCAGCTCGATGCCACCGAGTTCGCGCTGAGGCTGAAGCAGGCGCAGGAGCAGGCCGCGCAGGCCCGGGCGCAGCTTGAGATCGCCGAACGAGCGCTGGAGAACAACCGCGCACTGGTGAGCCAGGGCTTCATCTCGCAGAACGCGCTCGACACCTCGGTGTCCAACGCCGCCGCCGCCCGCGCCGCGCTGCTGGCGGCCGGCGCCGCGGCCGACCTGGCCCGCAAGGCCCAGGATGACACCGTGCTGCGCGCCCCCATCGACGGGCAGGTGTCGCAGCGGCTGGCGCAGCCGGGCGAACGGCTCGGGGTGGACGCGCGCATCGTCGAGATCATCGACCTCTCGCGCTTGGAGATCGAGGCCGCGTTGCCGCCCCAGGACCTGGGGGCCCTGCGCATCGGCGCCCTCGCCTCACTGCGCGTCGAGGGTGTCGCCCCCATCGTCACCGCGCGCGTGACCCGCATCAATCCAGCCGCTCAGGCCGCCACACGCGCCGTGATGGTCTACCTGGCCGTCGATCCGCAGCCGGGCCTGCGCCAGGGGCTGTTTGCCCAGGGCCAGATCGAGCTGGAGCGGCGCACCGCCCTGGCGCTGCCGGTCAGCGCCGTGCGGATCGACCAGGCCCGGCCCTATGCCATCGCGATGGAGGACGGCCGGGCGGTCCCGCATGCCCTCGAGCTCGGGCTGCGCGGCCAGGGCGCCGCCGAACGGGAGGCGCTGGTCGAGGTGAGATCGGGGCTGGCCGAGGGCGCGACCGTGCTGCGCGGTGGCGTGGGCACCGTGCGCGCCGGCACCCGGCTCAGGCTGGCGACCGCAACCGGCACGGCGGTGGACGCCGCAGCCCGCGGTGCGGACGCTGCATCGCCGCCGGCGGCGCCGGCATCCTCCGCTCGCTGAAGACCGGTCCGCCGGTCACACCCCCATGTGGTTCACCCGCGTCTCGATCGCCAACCCGGTGATGGCGACGATGGCCATGCTGGCCTTCGTCGTGCTGGGCCTGTTCAGCTACCAGCGCCTGTCGGTCGACCAGTTCCCGAACATCGACTTCCCGACCGTGGTGGTGCAGCTGGGCTACCCCGGCGCCTCACCGGAGATCGTCGAGAGCGAGGTCACCCGCAAGGTCGAGGAGGCGGTCAACA
Organism: uncultured Methylibium sp.; assembly: GCA_903889735.1. GTDB lineage: Bacteria > Pseudomonadota > Gammaproteobacteria > Burkholderiales > Burkholderiaceae_C > Methylibium. The sequence goes on along the minus strand of CAISYQ010000266.1, from coordinate 10,759 downwards.
CCGTCGCCGGCATCAACACGCTCTACTCGCGCTCCTACGAGGGCAGCGCCATCGTCATCGTCGAGTTCAACCTCGATGTCGATGGCCGCAAGGCCGCGGAGGATGTGCGCGAGAAGGTCGCCCTGATCCGGCCCCTGCTGCGCGACGAGGTCGAGGAGCCGCGCATCTCGCGCTTCGATCCAGCGTCCCAGCCGGTCTTCAACGTCGCCGTGCTGTCCGAGGACGGCCAGCGCACGACCCAGGAGCTCACCACCTGGGCCACGCAGGTGCTGCAGAAGCGCCTGGAGAACGTGCGCGGCGTCGGCTCGGTCAGCGTGATCGGCGGGCTGGAGCGAGAGATCAACATTTACCTGCGTCCCGACGCCCTGGAGTCCCTCGGCATCGGCGCCGACCAGGTGGTGGCCGCCGTCCGCAGCGAGAACCAGGAGCTGCCCCTGGGCGCGATCCGCTCGAGCGAGCAGGAGCGCGTGGTCCAGATCAATGCCCGGCTCAAGCGTCCCGAGGACTTTCGCGACATCGTCGTCGCCCGCCGCTCGGCGGCCGGCGCGCTCGGCCTGGGTACCGGCAATCCGGGCAGTACCAGCAGCTCGGGCAACACCAGCACCAACAACAGCGGCTCGGGCAGCACAGCGGGAACCACCGGCCTCGGTAACAGCGTGCCGGTCCGGCTGTGGCAGGTGGCCGATGTGGTCGACGGCCCGCAGGAGCTCGAGACGCTGGCGCTCTACAACGGCCAGCGCACGGTGCTGCTGTCGGTGCAGAAGTCGCAGGGTGAGAACACGATCGCGGTGGTCGATGGCCTGCAGGCGGCGCTGGCCGCAGCCAAGGACGTGACACCGTCCGGTGTGCGTCTGGAGGTCAACCGCGACAACTCGCGCTCGATCCGCGTCTCGGTCGCCAATGTGCAGCGCACGCTGATCGAGGGCGCGGTGCTCACGATCGGCATCGTCTTCCTGTTCCTGAACTCCTGGCGCTCCACCGTCATCACCGGCCTGACCCTGCCGATCGCGCTGATCGGTACTTTTGGCTTCATGTACGCCTTCGGCTTCACGATCAACTCCATCACCTTGATGGCGCTCAGCCTGTGCGTGGGCCTGTTGATCGACGATGCCATCGTGGTCCGGGAGAACATCGTGCGCCATGTACAGATGGGCAAGTCGCCTCACCGCGCCGCCCTCGACGGCACCGACGAGATCGGTCTGGCCGTGCTCGCCACCACGCTGTCCATCGTGGCGGTGTTCCTGCCGATCGGCTTCATGGGGGGCATCGTGGGGAAGTTCTTCCACGAGTTCGGTCTCACCATCGTGGCGGCGGTGCTGATCTCGATGTTCGTCAGCTTCACGCTCGACCCCATGCTCTCCAGCGTCTGGCACGACCCCCAGGCCGAGCGCGCTCACGGCGCCGCGGCGGACTCGAGCGCGGGCGGGCCGGCGAGCTTCTACGACCGCACGCTCGGCCGCGTCACCGGCGGCTTCGAGCGGCTCACCGGGCGGCTGTCGGACGGCTACCAGGCCCTGCTGGGCTGGTCGCTGCGGCACAAGCTCAAGACCCTGGCGGCGGCACTCGCCACCTTCCTCGGCAGCTTCTTCATCATCCCCATGCTGGGCGCCGAGTTCGTGCCCAAGGCCGACTTCTCGGAGACGCTGGTCAATTTCTACACGCCGGTGGGCTCCTCGCTCGAGCTGACCGAGCTGCGCGCCCGCCAGGTCGACGCGGCGCTGCGCGAGCTGCCCGAGGTCCAGTACACCGTCACCACCCTCAACAGCGGCCAGGCCCTGGGCAAGATCTACGGCTCGGTCTACGTGCGGCTGGTGAACCGTCAGCAGCGCCAGCGCAGCATCGCGCAGTTGGTCGAGCCGCTGCGCGAGCGGCTCTCGCGCATCCCGGGCATCACCGTCACCAACATCGGCGTCACCGACCTCGGCGGCGGCAAGAGCCTGCAGTTCTCCATCCAGGGGGGCGATCTCGCCGAGCTCGAACGCCTGTGGAAGCTGATCGAGCCCCAGCTGCGCGCCATCCCCGGCCTGGTGGATCTGGACAGCACGCTCAAGCCGAACAAGCCCACGGTCGCGATCGACGTCAAGCGCGACGCCGCCGCCGACGTGGGGCTGAACGTGAGCTCGCTGGCCGGCACGCTGCGCACCCTGGTGGCCGGAACCGAGGTGGGCAATTGGCGCGCGCCCGACGGCGAGAACTACGACGTGCGGGTGCGGCTGGCGCCCAGCCAGCGCAGCGGGCTGCAGGATCTGGAGCGCCTGCCGCTCACGGTGGGCAGCGGCGCCGACGGCTCGCCGCGCATCGTGCGCCTCTCGCAAGTGGCCGAGGTGTCGCCCTCGACCGGCCCCAACCAGATCAACCGGCGCGACATGAACCGGGAGATCAACCTCGACGCCAACGCCTCGGGGCGCAGCGCCGGCGATGTGTCCACCGACATCCGCAAGGTCCTCGACGCCGTGCCCTGGCCGCCCGGCTACCGCTACACCACGGGCGGCTCGACCAAGAACATGCAGGAGTCCTTCAGCTACGCGGTCGGCGCGCTGGCGCTGGCGGTGGTGTTCATCTACATGATCCTGGCCAGCCAGTTCAAGAGCTTCCTGCAACCGCTGGCGCTGATGAGCTCGCTGCCGCTCACGCTGATCGGGGTCGTGCTGGCGCTGCTGGCCTTCCGATCGACACTCAACATGTTCAGCATCATCGGCATCGTGATGCTGATGGGCCTGGTGACCAAGAACGCCATCCTGCTGGTGGACTTCGCGATCCGCTGCCGTGCCGGCGGCAACCTCAATCTCGACGACCATGGTGAGGCCAGTGCCCCCATGGGCCGCGAGCAGGCGCTGCTGCACGCGGCCCGGGTGCGGCTGCGGCCCATCCTGATGACCACGCTCGCGATGATCTTCGGCATGGTGCCGCTGGCGTTCGCCCTCTCCGAAGGCTCGGAACAGCGCGCCCCCATGGGCCAGGCGGTGATCGGCGGGGTGATCACCTCCTCGCTGCTGACGCTGGTGGTGGTGCCGGTCATCTACTGCTACCTGGACGACCTCTCGAACTGGGCGCGAGCCCGCTGGCAGCGTGGCGCCCCGGTGCGGCGCCCCTAAAATTCTGCCCCTGCCTCGGTCCCGTCCGCGGTGCAGCCCCATCCCACCGAACCGGCCCCTTGCCCTTGCGACCCATGAACATCGAACAAGCCCGTTTCAACATGATCGAGCAGCAGATCCGCCCCTGGGGCGTGCTCGATGCCACGGTGCTGTCCCTGCTGGCCGTCGTGAAGCGCGAAGACTTCGTGCCACCCGAGCACCAATCGCTCGCCTTCATGGACCTCGAGGTGCCGCTGCCCGAAGGCCAGCGCATGCTCTCCCCCAAGATGGAGGCGCGGCTGCTGCAGGAGCTGGCCCTGCACAAGCATGAGCGGGTGCTGGAGATCGGTGCCGGCTCCGGCCACATGGCCGCCCTGCTGGCCCACCGGGCCGGCCAGGTCATCACAGTGGAGAAGCGCGCCGCGCTGGCCCGGCTGGCGGCCACGAACCTCCAGCGCGCGGCGGTGGTGAATGCCGAGGTGCGCCATCTTGACGGCGCCGCAGGTCTGCCGGCCGAGAACCCGTTCGACGCCATCCTGCTCTCGGGCTCGGTGGCCGAGCTGCCGCAGGCCTTGTTGAATCAGCTCAAGATCGGCGGGCGGCTGATCGCCGTGGTCGGCCACGAGCCCATCATGCGGGCGGTGCGCGTGACGCGCCGCAGCGAAGGCGGCTTCGACCACACCGAGCTCTTCGACACCGTGGCGCCGCGTCTCGAGGGGTTTCCCGAGCGCTCCCGCTTCAGCTTCTGAGCACCGTCAGTCCCCACCCCTCACCAGGAACCGCCATGCCCCCAATCGCTCACCCCCGCGACACTCCCAGGGCCTGGCGGCATCACCTGCTGGCCCGAACCCTCGGGGCGGGTGCGCTGGCAGGCCTGCTGACCGCGGCGGCCGCGGGCGCCCAGGCCCAGAACATCCAGCAGCTCTACGACGCCGCTCGCAGCTATGACGCCACCTTCCTGGCGGCGCGGGCCCAGGCCGACTCGGCGCAGTACCAGTTCGAGCGCACCCAGGCGCTGCAACGGCCGACCCTGAGCCTGCAGAGTTCCCTCACGCGCACCGGGTCGGAGACGCCGACCAGCGGCGCCAGCAACCAGACGCAATCAGCCGCCAGCCTCAGCGCCCGGCAGCCGCTATTCAACCGCGGCAATGCACTGACCATCGAACAGGCCGAACGCTCGCTGCAGGTGGCCGCCGCCGACCTCGACAACTCCGAGCAGGACCTGATCGTGCGCCTGACCCAGGCCTATTTCGAGGTGCTGGCCACGCAGGACTCGCTGGCCACGGCCCGAACCAACAAGGTCGCGATCGCCGAGCAGCTGGCTTCTGCCCAGCGCAATTTTGAGGTCGGCACCGCCACCATCACCGACGCCCGCGAGGCCCAAGCCCGCTTCGACCTCGCCACGGCCCAGGAGATCGTGGCCGACAACAATCTGCGCACGAGCCGCGTGGCGCTGGACCAGCTCGTTGGCCTGCAGAACGTCGAGCCCCGCCCGTTCACCGTGCCGGTCAAGCTGCCGACACTGGCGCCTGTCAACGTCGAGGCCTGGCTGGCCCGGGCGGCCACGGCACCCAACGTGCGCCGTGCCTCGTTGGCCTTCGACATCGCCCGACTCGAGACCAGCAAGGCCCAGGCCGGCCACCTGCCCACGGTGGACCTGGTCAGCTCCTACGGCAGGACGCGCAACACGCATGTGCAGGGATCGAGCGGTTCGGTCTCGGGCAACGAGGGCAACTTCAGCAACAGCAGCCTCGGTGTTCAGCTCAACCTGCCGCTCTTTGCCGGCTACTCGGTGCAGAACCGGGTCAAGGAGACGCTGGCTCTTGAGGAGAAGTCCCGCAACGACCTCGAGGCCGCGCGCCGCGGGGTGACCCAGCTGACCCGCCAGGCCTTCCTGGGCGTGCAGTCCGGCGAGGCCTCGGTGCGTGCCCTCGAGGCGGCCGAAGCCTCCACCCTGCTGGCGCTCGAGGCCACCCAGCTCGGCTACAAGGTCGGCGTGCGCGTCAACCTTGACGTGCTCAACGCCCAGACCCAGCTCTACACAACGCGGCGTGACCTCTCCCGCGCCCGCTACGACGTCATCATCACCAACCTCAAGCTGCGCCAGGCCTCCGGCACCCTGAAGCCCGAGGACGTGAGCGCCGTCAACCGGCTGCTGGCGCCCTGAGCGACCGCCCAGCACCTGGCGGCATGCAGGCGCCGGGGCTGGCTCAGCCACCCTGAGCTGTGCGCGCGGCCCTCAGCGCTCTTCCTGCAGACCTGCACCCCTCTCAACCCCGATCAGCCAGCCAGCAACTCGGGCGTGAGGCTGGCGACCGCCTGGTAGTGGGTGAGGAAGACCTCCCCACCCAGGTGGCGCAGGAAGTCGGTGGACCGCAAACGGTCCATCACCGGCCCCTTCACTTCCGACAGGTGCAGCCGGATACCGGCCTCGCGCAACCGCTGGTCGATGGCCTCGAGGCTCTCCAGGGCGCTGGTGTCGATGTCGTTGATCGCCGAGCATTGCAGCACCACATGCTGCAGTTCGGGGTTCGAGGCCACCGCATCGTTGACGCGGTCCTCCAGGCTGCGGGCGTTCGCGAAGTAGAGGCTCTCGTCGACCCGCAGGCTCACCAGACGCGGACTGACCCGCACCGGGTGGCGCAAGACATTGCGGAAGGATTCCGTGCCGGGCACCAGCCCGACCACCGCGATGTGCGGCCGGCTGCTGCGCAGCAGGTGGAGCACCAGGGACAGGCCGACGCCCACGATCAGACCGGCCTCGACCCCCGCTGCCAGCGTGGTCCCCAGCGTCGAGACCAGGGCGGCGAAGTCCGATTTCGAATAGGCCCAGGTGCGCTGCAGTGCGCCCAGGTCCACGAGCGACAGCACCGCAACAATGATGGTCGCCGCCAGGGTGGCCTTGGGCAGGAAGTAGAGCGCGGGCGTCAGCAGCAGCGACGCCAGCAGGATGCCACCGGCGGTCATGACGCCGGCGGCCGGTGTCTGCGCACCGGCATCGAAATTGACCACCGACCGCGCGAAGCCGCCGGTCACCGGAAACCCCCCGGTGAAGGCCGCCCCCAGGTTGCCGGCCCCGAGCGCCACCAGCTCCTGGTCGGGCTCGATGCGCTGGCGGCGCTTGGCGGCCAGGGTCTGGCCGACCGAGACCGATTCGACGAAACCCACGATGCTGATCAAGAGGGCCGGCATGGCGAGCTCGCGCCACAGCCCCAGGTCGAAGCTGGGCAACGTCAGCGGCGGCAGTCCCTGAGGCACCGTGCCGACGATCTTCAGACCCTGCCCCTGCCAACCCAGCGCCCAGGTCAGCGCGACCGTCACGGCAATGGCGGCCACCGGACCGGCCTTGGCGAAGAGGTCGGCGGCCCGCACCCCCATACCCGCACCAACGAGCAGGGGCTTGAGGCCCTTGCGCACCCAGAACAGGAAGACCGTGGCGGCCAGGCCGACGGCCAGCGTCAGGCCATGGACCTGGGGCAGCGCCCGCCACAGCGCGGGCAGCAGATCCAGCAGGTGGGCGCCCTGGGCCTCGACACCCAGCAGCGTCTTCAACTGGCTGGCGGCGATGATCAGCCCCGAGGCCGAGATGAAACCCGAGATCACCGGATGGCTGAGGAAGTTCGCCAGGAAACCCAGGCGCAGCAGTCCCATCAGCACCAGCATGGCCCCGGACAGGAAGGCCAGCGTGATGGCCCCCGCCCAATAGTCGGGTGAGCCGGCCGCCGCCAGGTCCCCCAGGGCGGCGGCGGTCATGAGCGAGACCACGGCCACGGGCCCAACCGCGAGCGTGCGGCTGCTGCCGAACAGGGCATAGAGCAGCAGCGGCGCCACGCTCGCATACAAACCCACCTCGGGCGGCAACCCGGCCAGCATGGCATAGGCCAGGCTCTGAGGAATCAGCATCACGGTGACGATGAGGGCCGCGACGCCGTCGCTCATCAGCGTCTCGCGGGTGTAGGCGCGCCCCCATTCGAGGGCCGGCAAGGAGCGAAGAAACCGGGACATGGCGCTGAACCGAAAGTCCGCCCCGCTGTCGGTTCAACCCTGCCGCGCGAACGGCAGCAGCCGCTCCTGCGGATCGACCTGGAGGTCACTGTCGATTTCGGTTGCGATCTGCGTACACACCGCACGGCACAGCGAGGCCGCCCTCTGGCTTTGCAAGCGGTAAAAGATCTGGGCCCCCTCGCGCCGTTTGCCAAGGATGCCGGCGCGGTAGAGGGTGCCGAGATGCTGCGAAAGGTTGGGCTGTGTCGCGTCGATCTCGGACAGCAGTTGCGAGACGTTCTTCTCGTCGTGGCACAAGGCGCTGATCAACCGCAACCGGATGGGCGTTGACAACAGGGCAAACAACTCTGCTGCACCGGCGAAGACACGATCTGACTCATCCACACTCAAGCTGGTTCTCCATCTCAATCAATGCCACGATTATCCGGGGTAGTCCTCTGTCGCCCCCTGGGCGGCTAGAGCACGGGGCACAAGACCCGCAGGCGCGGACCACGGATCACTTGAAGCGGTAATGGTCGCGCTGGAGCAGCGCCGCGATCGCCGTCACCTCCTCGGGGAACAGACCCAGGGTGAGTTCGGTATTGCACTGCTCCACCATGCCCCGCAGGCGGCCCGGCGTGTTGATACGGCCCGCGGGCCGGTAGATGGACGAACCGTCGCCACCGAATTTCTCGATGTGGCATTGGGCGCAGCGGTTCTCCTGCATCAGGCGGCCACCCAGCGACAAATCAGCGCCCTGGAAGATCTCGACGCCCGACGCAGCGTGGCCGGCGCGGTAGCCCATCAGGGCGGCGAAAAGGACACAGAGGAACCAAGGTCTCATTGCTACTCCTTCACGTCAAGCGAACGATCATCGCATTTCAGCCAATGATTCTGGGAAGCGCCCAGCCGCCTCAGGGGCATCAGTCAGGCTGATGTTCCATCAGGAGATAGGTGTTGTACGCGTTCATGCGATTGGCAGGACCGAACAGCGGCAGATGACTGAAGCGGGACCAGTCTGTCTGCCGATAGGCCTCGTCGAAAGGCTCGAGATTGCGGGCCGCCCGGGCCATCGCCTCGCGCAGGAAGAGCAGATAGTCACGCGTCAACCTGATGTCATCGGCAGGCTGTTCCGACTGCGGGCCGTGACCGGGCACCAACACCCGGGGATCAAAGGCCAGCAAGCCCTCCAGGGCGACGACCCAGTGCCGGCTGTCGGCCAACCCGACGAAGGGAATCCGCCCTCGAAAGACCGTGTCCCCCGCGAACAGCACACGCTCCCTCGGCACATTGATCACCAGGTCCTCGGGGGTGTGCGAGGGGCCGACATGCCGTAACTGGAACACATGGCCGCCAACTCTCAAGTCGGTGTCGCCGTCGATCGGGATATCGGGGGGCACGAGCCGCGTGTTCTCGTCGATCCAGGGAAACAACTCCGTCCGACTGGCCTCGAGCCGCAACTGCGCAGCATCCGAATTCAGGTACTCCAGCGAGCGCCGGTGAGCGACCACCAGCGCGCCGGCGGCCTTGAAAGCCTGCAGCCCATAGACATGGTCTGCGTGGTAATGCGTCACAAGCACATGGCTGACCGGCTTGGGTGTGACCCGCCGGATCTGCTGCAGCAGGCGATCGGCCAAGGCTGGGGACCCCAGTGCATCGATCACGACCACCGACGAGTCGGTGATCACGAACCCCGCATTCGAGATGAAATTCTGATTGGCGCTCGACCCCATCGCCGCCCTGCCTTCGACGAAATAGCCGTTTTGCGACACCTTGCGCGCGGTCATGGACGGAGGTCCGGCACCTTCGGCGACAGCGCCGGCCGGAGCAGCCTGCTGAGCCAGGCTCACAAGGGGACATACGGCCATCGACACCCAAGCAGCGAGCCTCAGGGCGAAACGAACACCCAGGGCGACCCTTTGCAAGGGGAGACCCTGATGGCAATCCGATTTCAAAAACTCGAACATTCGCATAGACGAATATTAAAGACATTCCTTCCGACTTTCCACACCCCACAGGCATTCGCTCGCTTGTCATCAGCCGATCTCGGCGGTCGCCCCCATCAAACGCCGACCTTCATCGACCAGACCGCAAGGACCCCCATGAAACTGAAGCCACGCCCCCACCGCCCAGCCATCCTTGCCATCTGCCTGGTCGCAGGTGGCGTGCACGCCGAGCCCTCACCCAGCCAGGCCCTGCACCTGCGGTCACTGGCTGCCACCTGCGCCAACTGCCACGGCACCGATGGCCGGGCCGTCGATGGCGGTGGCAACGCCCGGCTGCAGGGCATGGACAAGCAATACATCATCGATCAGATGGTGGCGTTTCGCGAGGGCAAGCGCCCTGCCACGGTGATGCACCAGTTGTCCAAGGGTTACAGCCCAGCGCAGATTGAACAGATCGCTGCGTATTTCGCGTCACAAAAATAGGGAGCACGTCATGATGCAACGCCGTCAATGGATCAAGGCCGGGCTTGCCGGCAGCGCCTTGCTGACACTCGGAGCCTGCGCCACGCGCCCCGGCATGCCGAGCAGTGCCAAGGTGGTTGTCATCGGCGGGGGCTATGGCGGCGCCACCGCAGCCAAGTACGTCCGCCTGTTTTCCGATTACCGCATCGACGTGGTCCTGATCGAGCCGCAGTCCCACTTCGTCTCCTGCCCGATCTCCAACCTGGTGGTCGGTGGCTCACGCAGCCTGGCCGAACTGACCACCTCCTACGACGCCCTGGCAGCGCGCCACGGCGTGCAGATGGTGCGTGACATGGCGGCCTCGATCGATGCCGCGAAGAAGACCGTGACACTGGCCTCTGGCGCGTCGATCCGCTACGACAAGCTGGTGCTGTCGCCCGGGATCGAATTGATGTTCGACGGGATCGAGGGACTGCGCGCAGCCCAGGAGGCCGGACAAATTCTGCAAGCCTGGAAGGCCGGGCCCGAAACGCTGGCCTTGCGCCAACAGCTCGAGGCCATGAGGGATGGTGGCGTCTTTGCGATCACCATCCCGGAGGCCCCCTACCGCTGCCCCCCCGGTCCCTATGAGCGTGCCAGCCTCGTGGCGGCGTACTTCAAGCGTGCCAAGCCCAAGTCCAAGGTGCTGATCCTCGATGCGAACCAAGACGTGACCTCCAAGCCTGGCTTGTTCAAGAAGGCCTGGAGCGAGCTCTACCCCGGCATGGTCGAGTACCGCCCGCAGCACAAGGCGGTGGCCGTCGATGCCAAGGCCAGCACCTTGAAATTCGAGATCCAGGACGACGTCAAAGCCGACGTGCTCAATGTGCTGCCTCCGATGCGCGCGGGCGCGCTGGCGGTGCAGTCGGGATTGGCCAACGCCAACGGCCGCTGGTGTCAAGTGGACTATCTCAATTTCGAATCCACGGCTGCCAAGGACATTCACGTGCTCGGGGATTCAATCCAGATCGCACCCGGCATGCCCAAGAGCGCCCACATGGCCAACTCACACGGCAAGGTGGCTGCAGCCGCACTTGTTGCTCAGTTGAGCGGCATGGAGCTCAACCCCCGACCCATGCTGACCAACACCTGCTACAGCTTCGTCGACGAGAAGAACGTCATCCACGTCGCCAGCGTCCACGAATACGTGGCTGGCGAGAAGACCTTCAAGACGGTGGCAGGTTCGGGTGGCATTTCGGCCCAGCGCAACGAGAGCGAGGGCACCTACGCCATGGCCTGGGCCAGAAACATCTG
>CAISYQ010000265.1 GCA_903889735.1 uncultured Methylibium sp. | reverse complement strand
GTGGATCTCCTCAGGCATGCGCTCGGCCACCAGGCAGCCCTTCTTGTAGTTCTGGCGCGCCGAGATCAACCGGGTGCCGCAGTCGTGGCAGTACCAGTGCTCGTCGTTCAGGTCCAGGTCCAGGTACTCGGTGAAATGAATGCGCTCAAACATGCGGTGTCTCCTCGTCGGGGGGGCCACTCAAACGACCCGCGTCAGCTCGGCGTTGCCATAGTCATCGACCCGCAGCTGCCAGCCGGGCGGGATCGGGCAGGTCAGCGTCGCGCCATTGACGGACGCCGGACCGACCAACGCGTCACCGACGTTCAGCGACTCCCAGCGGTGCACCGGGCTGTCGATTTGGGCGGCGCCATTGAAGCGCATCTCACGCTGCGTCGGGGCCTCGCTGGCCACGCGCGAGGTGCGCGGCGCCATGCCGTGGGAGCCCACCTTGAAACGGCTGGACAAGCGCATGCCGAGCAGCGGCTGACCCGCCTGTCCGGCGGCCGCGACCACCAGGCCCAGGGCCGCCAGCACCGCGGCTGCATCGCCCGCGGGCGCCTGGGCCGTGACGGTCGAGACCTGGGTCTCGTTCAGGCCGAAGTCCAGCTCCCACTGGTAACTCGCCGCCGCCGGGTCGAAACCCTCGCCGCGCAGGTCGCGCAGGGCCTGCTGCTGCAGCTCGGCCACGGTGGGCGCCAATTTCGTGGCTGCCTGACCGTCCCAGCGCAGCGTCAGGCCCCGCTCGTAGCGGTGCACCACGTCGGAGATGGACGATCCAAAGGCACTGAAGACCGGCCCGAGGTCGAAGGCATAAGCCACCGGCATGCCCAGCCGGGCCGCCAGGAAGGCCGAGAACATGGGGCCGTTGCCGCCAAAACAGAAGAGCGCGGTGTGGGCAGCCTCGAGGCCGGCCTCGGCCAAGGTGTTGCCGACCAGCTCGGCCATCATCGCCACCGCCTCGTCGCGCATCTGCAGCGCTGCGACCTCGACCGACACGCCCAGCGGCCGGCCCACATGCTTCTCGATCGCCGCCCGCGACAGGGCCGCATCGAGCCTGCGACGGCCCCCCATGAAATGGGCCGGGTCGAGGTAGCCCAGCACCAGCAGGGCGTCTGACAGCGTGGCCTCGCCCCCGCCCAGTCCGTAGCAGGCTGGCCCGGGCGCCGCGCCCATGCTGTCCGGACCCAGGGTGACCGAGCCCCCCTTGACGCGGGCCACCGAGCCGCCGCCCACCGCCGCCGAGCGCAGCATCGCGAAGGACGATTGCACCGGCACCTCCATCAAGGCCCCACCGCGCTGGTACACCACCTGGCCGTCGCGGATGATGGAGGCCTTGGTGGTGGTGCCGCCGACGTCGAAGCACAGCACGTCCTTCAGGCCATAGAGCCGTGCCATGTAGGCGCCGCCGAAACTGCCGAACACGGGACCCGACTCGATGGTGTCGACCGACTTGGTCTTGCCGATGCGGGCCACGCCGCCGCTGGTGTTGCCAATCAGCAGCGCGCCATGCCAGGCGTGCTCGTCACGCAGCAGGTCCTCGGCCTTGAACAGCGAGGTGGCCAGCTGCTGGTGGGTGTAGGCGTTCATCAGCGAGTAATGCACACGCGTCTGGTCATGGCGCAGGGGCACCATCTCGCTGCCCAGCAGCACCGGCACCGCGCCGATGATGTGGTCGGGGTACTGATCCTCGATGATCGCCTTGATGGCCCGCTCGGCGCGGTTGTCAGGGAAGGCGTCCGCCAGGCACACGCAGATGCGCCGCACGCCGGCCTCGAGCAGCCGCTTGACACCGTCGAGCACCTGGGCCGCGCTCGGGTCGGCCGGCAGGCCGATGATGGCGGCCTCGGCCACCAGCTCGCCCACGACCGGGGAGCGGCCGCTGCCGTAGAGCGAGGCCTCCTGCCCCTGTCCGACCAGCAGCCCCACCTTGGAGCCGCGGCGCTCGGCCAGCACGTTGGTGGTGATGGTGGAGGACCAGCGGATCAGCGACACCCGGGCGAGAAAGGCCTCGACGCTGGGATATTCCAGCTTGCGCGCGGCCTCCTGGAGGCAGCCCAGCAGCGAAACCGTGTAGTCGTGTGGGGTGGTGTCGACCTTGAATGCGTGGCGCGTGGCGCCGTCCGAGACGAGGGCGTCCGTCATGGTGCCGCCCGTGTCGATGTCCACGGTGAACATGCGCTTCTCCTCCATGCTGCCATCCTCCACGCTCAGGATGGCCGCCGCGAACCCGCCGCGTTGCACCCCGGGATCACGACTGTAGAAAGACCGCCCGCGCTGGCCATTGGGGCCGATTCCCTAGTGCCTAGGCAAGATTCGTAGTGCGTCGCAGCATGGCGAGAGCCGCGCCCCGGATTCAAGCGGTGATCTCTGTTGATCCCAGGGAATTTCAGGGAAATCACGCAGAAAATAACGCTTTGCTGCGATGAAATCCGCCACCCCTGCCCTGACCCCATGCCAGCTGTCCTGCCCCCTCCCCTGCCGCTCTCCCACGCGGACCGCTTGCGCCTGGGCGGCACCGACTTTCCCCACGAGCTGGTGCTGGACAACGCCATCGTGGGCATCAGCTACACGGTGGAACGCCGATTCCTGTGGGCCAACACGCGGATGGCGGAGATCTTCGGTTATGCGCCGGGCGAGCTCAATGGCGAGTCGGTGCGCCTGCTCTACAGCACCGAGGCCGACTACGACGAGGTGGGCCGCCTGTACGACTGCCCGGCCCGCCAGAAGGGCTACAGCCATGAGCGGCCCATGCTCACCAAGAGCGGGGAGTTGTTGTGGTGCTTGATCTCGGGCCGCGTGATCGACCCCGACGATCCGCAATCGCCCTCGGTTTGGGTGGTCCAGGACATCACCGACAAGAAGCGCGCCGAGGACCAGCTGCGCCGCGCCAACCAGCGGCTCGAGCAGACGGTGGAGCGCCGCACGCTCAACCTGCGGCGCACCAACGAAACGCTGCGGGCCGAGGTGGAGCGGCGGCGCGCGGCGCAGGAGCTCTCGGTCGAGAGCCGCGAAAAATACCGCGCCCTGTTCCGCCACATGCCGCTGGGCGTGCTGGTGACCAACGCTGAGGG
>CAISYQ010000264.1 GCA_903889735.1 uncultured Methylibium sp. | reverse complement strand
GCACTGACCGGGGGCCATACGGATGAACTCGCCGGCGCGGCCGACGCCTGACGAGCCCCAGCAACCGATGAGCACCGACCCCCACCGTTACGGCGGCTGCGACACCCTGAAGGTCACGGTCACCGACCGGGTCATGACCGTCCTGCTGAACCGGCCCGAGCAGCTCAATGCCTTCACCGTGGCCATGGCGCATGAGCTGATCGACCTCTTCACCAGCGCCAGCGACGACAACGCCGTGGGCGCGGTGGTGGTCAGCGGCGAGGGGCGCGCTTTCTGCGCCGGGATGGATCTGGCGGCCTGTGAAGGGAATGTCTTCGGGTTGAATGAGGCGCTCGAGCCGACGATGCAGGACCTGCGCGAGCGCTACGAGGACCCAGAGATCGTCGACGGTGTGCGTGACCTCGGCGGCCGGCTGGCGCTGGTCATCCACGCCTGCAAGAAACCGGTGATCGCCGCGATCAACGGCGCGGCCGTCGGTGTGGGCGTCACCATGACCCTGGCCATGGATGTGCGGCTGGCGTCCGAGGGCGCACGCTTCGGCTTCGTGTTCGGGCGGCTGGGTGTCGTGCCCGAGGCCTGCTCGACCTGGTTCCTGCCGCGCCTAGTGGGCCTGTCGCAGGCGCTGGACTGGGTGTATTCGGCCCGCATCTTCGACGCCCGCGAGGCACTGGCCGCGCGGCTGGTGAGCGCGGTGCATGCACCCGAAGACCTGCTGGCCGCCGCGCAGGCGCTCGCCGCCTCCTACGTGAGCGGCCGCTCGGGTGTGTCGGTCGCGTTGATGCGGCAGATGATGCTGCGCAACAGCGCCGAGGCCTCGCCCGACGAGGCCCACCGGGTCGAGTCGCTCGCCATGTTCTACACCAGCCGAGAGGATGGCCGCGAGGGCGTCCAGGCCTTCCTGGAAAAGCGCCCGCCGGCCTTCAGTCGGCAGGCGGGCGGGGACATGCCGCCCTTCTATCCCTGGTGAAAGGTTGGGTTGAAGCGTGGGCGGTGGGCACCCACGCTCGGGGCCTGTGAGGTCCTACCGCGCGCTGGATCCGCCATAACGGCTGCGGCGGCGCACCTCCCGGGCTCTCAGGCCAAACCGGCCGAGAACACCGACAGATCCTGGGGCCCACCGCGCTCGATGGCACGCCGGTAGCCGTCGCGGGCGCGCAGACGGGCGAGGTAGGCGCGCAGTGCCGGGCTGTTCTTGAGGCGGCCGCGGCATTCGCTGAATTCCAGCGCCCAGCCGAGGTTGATGTCGGCGCCGCTGAAGCCCGAGGCCAGCAGGTGGTCCTGCTGGGCCAGCAGGTCCTCGATGTACTGGTGGTTCTTGGCGATCTCGACGTCGAAGAAACCCATCAGGGCGTCGTTGCCGCCCCCCGTCCAGGCATAGACCAGGTCGACCAGCAGCCCCGGGAAGAGCGTGCCCTCGGCATAGGCCAGCCACTGCAGGTACTCGCCGTAGTCCGCATCCCGGACGCCGCGGCTCAGGCGCCCACCCGCCAGGGCGTTGCAGAGGTACTCGATGATCGCCTCCGATTCAACGATGGCCCGCCCGCCGTGCACGATGGTCGGCGCCTTGCCCAGCGGGTGCACGCCCAGCAGCGACTCCGGTGCGCGCTGGGTCTCGGGATTGCGCTGGTGCTTGACCAGCTCGTAGTCGAGGCCGAGTTCCTCGCACAGCCAGACGATGCGGTGCGAGCGGGAGTTGTTCAGGTGGTGGACGGTCAGCAAGGGGGTTCTCCTGGTGGTGACAGCGGCTCGGGCCGGGCGTTTGCCCCGCGGGGCCAACGCCCGGATTCTGAACGAGGTCTCGCCGTCGGCCCGGATCTCATCGACGCCCCCCCCTTCAGCAGCATCGATCGGCACAGTATCCGCACAGCATCTACCCACTTTCAGCGACTGCGCGGAGGTATCCTCCCACCTCGCGTGCGCAGGCGCCATCCGCCTCACCCCAGCCTGAGCCGACACCGCCCGCGACCCGGTCGTCGCGGACCACCGAATTTCCCGGAATACAGCCCTTCGGCTGAGGAAGTTGTTGCATGAAGCGAGCGTCATTCGCGGGCGAGGGTCGCAACCTCAGCGCCCGAGGTCAGATCTTCCGCAAGCCTTGCCTGCTGCTGACGGACGACCAGCCCGCAAACATCGAGGCGCTCTACCGGATCCTGGCCCCCGACCACCAGGTGCTGATGGCCACCAGCGGCGAGAAGGCCTTGAGCATCTGCCGGGAGAACCCACCCGACGCCGTGCTGCTGGACGTGACGATGCCGGACATGGATGGCTTCCAGGTCATCCGGCACCTCAAGGCAGACCCCCTGACCGCGGACATTCCCGTGCTCTTCGTGACCGCCCGAGATGACGCCGAGGCCGAAGCCCTGGGCCTGGCCCTGGGCGCGGTCGACTTCATCGTCAAGCCCTTCAATGCGGCCGTCGTGCGGGCGCGGGTGCGCAACCACATCGAACTCGCCAGCGCGCGCGCCCTGCTCGATGCCACGCTGGACGCCACCGCTGACGGCATCGCCGTGACGGACCTGCAGGGCGACCTGGTCACCTGCAACCAGCGCTTCAGTCGCCTGATGAACGCCCCGAGCCCGGCGCTCGAGGCCGGTGGCCGCCCGCTGGCAGGCGCCTTCGATGCCGATCTGCAGCCGCTCATGGAGGTCGGCAGCCTGAGTGAGGAAGACGCCCCGAAGGCCTTCGAGCTGCGCGATGGGCGCGTTCTGCAGCGGCACCGCATGGCGCTGCGGATGCACGGCCAGGTCACCGGCCATGTCCTGAACCTGCGCGACGTCACCGAGCTGCGCCAGGCCCAGGCCACCCTGGACACCAAGAATGCCGAACTGCAGCAACTGCTGTCCGCGCTGCAGACCGCGCAGGAGGACGAGCGAAGGCGGATCGCGCTCGATATCCACGACGAGCTGCAGCAGAAGCTGGCCGCAATCCGCATGGAGCTGGGGCTCCAGACCCCTCAGGCGCTGTCCAGCGCCCCTGACGGGTTCGATGTCTCGCAGCAGCTGGCCAAGGTCGATCGCCTCGTGGCCGAGGTCATCGATGCCACCCGGCGCATCGTCATGGACCTGCGGCCGCAGATCCTCGACGACCTCGGCCTGGCCGCCGCGCTGGACGAGATGCTGTCGCGCTTCGCCAAGCGCATGGGCCTCGATTTCGAACTGGAGATCATCGGCGACACCTCCCGCTCGGACGCGGGCTTCATGCCCATCGCCACCTGCTTGTACCGCATCGCCCAGGAATCCCTCAACAACGTCCACAAGCATGCCGGCGCCAGCTTCGTGCACCTGTGTCTGGACCTCTCCACGCCGGGGAGGGTCACGCTGTCGGTGCATGACGACGGCAAGGGCATCCGCCCCGAGGATCGGGGCAAGCGTTCTGCCTTCGGCCTGTCGGGCATGGAGGAGCGGGTTCGGGCCTTGGGCGGAAGCCTGGCGGTGTGCGTCGCCGCCGGCGGCGGCACGACCGTGAGGGCCACGGTGCCGGGCGGGGTGCCGGTCAGTCCCTGAGCCTCGTTTCCTGTAGCTTCCCCTGCGGAGGGCTCCCCAAGCGCCCTTGCGGCGCAGTCAACGAGCCGCTGCGCTCAGGCTCCTCGCCACCCGAAACCCCACCTCGCTGACGCGCCCATCGGCCGAGAACCACAGCCGGTTGGCCGAGCGCAGCTCCTGCGGCACATTGCCCCAGGAGCCGCCCCGCAGCACCCGCCGCCGCAGGTCCTGGCGCTCCGCCCAGGCCGAACCATCGGTGGGCGCGCCGTCGAAGCTGTCGTGCCAGGCGTCCTGCACCCATTCGTAGACATTGCCCAGCATGTCGTGCAGTCCGAACGCATTGGCCGGGAAGCGGCCCACCGGCGCGGTATGGATCCACTGGTCCCGGCCCTCGGCCCGGCCCTCGCAGCAGCTGTCGGCCCCGTAGTTGGCCTGGTCATGGCTGGCGCGCTCGCCCCAGGGGTAGGGCGAGGTGCTGCCGGCCCGGGCCGCGTACTCGTATTCGGCCTCGCTCAGCAGCCGGTACCGCTGGCCCGTGCGCCGGCCCAGCCAGGCGACATAGGCCTGCGCGTCGTCCCAGCTCACATCGATCACGGGGCGGTCACCGCGGCCCCAGCCCTCGTCGCGGGCGGCGTGGGTGCAGGCGCTCGCCGCCACGCAGGCATCCCATTGCGCAAAGGTCACGGGATACCGGCCCGCCGCGAAGGCCGCCACCGCCACGCGGTGCGGTGGCCCCTCGTGGGTGTAGCGGTCGGGCTCGTCGGCCGGGCTGCCCATGAGGAAGGAACCCGCCGGGATGCTCACCATCTCCGGGCATTCGGGGCAGTCCTGGAACGCCGCCGGATCAGCCGCAAAGGCGCCTGATGAAGCCAGCAGCACGGCACCTGAGGCCAGCCAGAGCCACCGCAGGCCGCTGCGCCAGCCACGGTGCGCCTGGCGGCGGGGGGCCGCCGGACGGCGGGGCTCAGGGGATGGGGCGGAGATCCTTGTCATGGCCGCCATCCTCGCAGCCCGGAGCGCCGCAGGCCATCAGGTTTGCACCGAGGCGCGCCCGGCCAAAACCTGCTCAGCCGAGGTACTTGCTGATGTCGAACTCGTCGATCTGCTCGGGCAGCAGGAATCTCTCGGCATAGCGCTTGTAGACGCCCGAGCTCAGGAAGAGGTCGAACAGGTCGGGGTCGATGTGGCGGTCCTTCTTGAAGAAGGACAGGATCTTGATCGACTCGGACAAGGTCTTGGCCTTCTTGTAGGGGCGGTCGGAGGCGGTGAGGGCCTCGAAGACATCGGCAATCGCCATGATGCGCATGGGCACCGTGAGCTGCTCGGCCGTGAGCCGGCGCGGGTAGCCCGTGCCCGCCAGCGTCTCGTGGTGGGTGCCTGCGTACTCGGGCACGCGCTTGAGGTTCTTGGGCAGGGGCAGCTGCTCAAGCATCACCAGGCTGTGGATCACATGCTCATTGATCTTGAAGCGCTCTTCCTCGGTCAGGGTGCCGCGGCCGATGCTGAGGTTGTAGGTCTCCCCGTGGTTGTAGAGGTGCTTGGGAACATGGACCTTGAAGCCCCACTTGGGATCGAGCACGCGCGTGTCGGTGCGCGGGATGATGTGGTGAGGCTTGTCGGCCAGCAGGGACTCGGTGACCGGCAGCGCGTGCAGGGGCTCGTCCTCGTAGCGCTTGAGCTCCTCGTGGGACAGACCGATGCGGTCATCGAAATGGCGCTGCCAGGTCTGCGCGGCGATGAGCGCCAGGCGCTCGAGCTTCTCGGGGGCCATGAACTCGCCGCCGACATTGCACTCGGCCACGAAGGCGAAGTCATCGAGCAGCTGGGTGCGGCGCGCGTCGAAGCCAGCCTGCGCCAGGGCCGCATCGGCGCCACCGGCC
Organism: uncultured Methylibium sp.; assembly: GCA_903889735.1. Lineage (GTDB taxonomy): Bacteria > Pseudomonadota > Gammaproteobacteria > Burkholderiales > Burkholderiaceae_C > Methylibium. Next base: position 364 of record CAISYQ010000264.1, on the reverse strand, counting down.
ACGGCCTCGAGCTGCGCGATCCGCGCGTCGCGCAGCAGCACCTCGAAGCGCACCCGCACCTCGTGGACGCGGTTGTAGATGGTCTCCAGCTTGGTCGCCTTGTCGACCACGAAGTCGGGCGTGGTGACCTTGCCGCAGTCGTGCAGCCAGGCGCCGATGCGGAACTCCCGCCACTCGTCCTCGGTGCGGAACTCGAACTCGGCCAGCGGCCCCTCCTTCACCTTGCAGGCCTCTTCGGCGAGCATCAGGCCGAGCTCGGGCACGCGCTCGCAGTGACCCCCGGTATAGGGGCTCTTGGCGTCGATGGCGCCGGCCATGATCTTGATCATCGAGTCCATCAGCGCCTTCTGCGACTCGAGCAGTC
>CAISYQ010000263.1 GCA_903889735.1 uncultured Methylibium sp. | reverse complement strand
GTTGGCGTCGATCACGTCGAGCACGCGGATGTCTCCGCCCGAGAGCAGGGTCTCGATCTCCCGCAGGCAGGCGGACACTGCGCTGCCGTTGACCGTCGTTCCAGGCCGCGGTTCGAGCCAACGCCCCAGGACCTGCGCCAGCGCATCGGGTGCGATGGGCTTGCTCACATAGTCATTCATGCCGGCGTCCAGACAGACCTGCCGGTCTTCTAGCATGGCGTTGGCCGTGAGCGCGATGATGGGCAGCCGCAGGCCCTTGGAGAGCCGCCGGATCGCCCGGGTGGCCTCCAGGCCGTCCATCACCGGCATCTGCACGTCCATCAGGACCGCGTCATAGTCGTTCTGCACGACCTGCTCGAGCGCCTCGGCGCCGTTGCCGACGACATCGACCACGAAACCCTCCAGGCGCAGCATGCCCGCGGCCACCATCTGGTTGACCTCGTTGTCCTCGACCAGCAGCAGGCGTGCGCCTTTCAAGCGGCTCGGCAGCCCCTCCCCCTGGAGCGGGCGCGGGTTCCTGGCAGGGGCTTCGCGATCGCCCGCCTGAAACAGGCGGCGCAGAGCCCGGGCCAGCGCATCCGGGGTGAGCGGCTTGGCCAGGACCGCGTCAATGGTCGCGGACAACACCGGGTCGCCCAAGGCCTCCTCGTCATAGAGGGTGGTCAGCAGGACGGGGGGCTGCACCAGCGGCAGGCGGCGCAGTTCCCTGGCCGTGGTGATGCCGTCCATGCCGGGCATCAGGCTGTCGATGACCACAGCCGCATAGGGTCGGCCCTCGACAGCGGCCTGCGCGATCTCGGCCAGCGCCTCGGCCCCGCTGGACACCCCCGCAGCGGCGAAGCCCAGCGAGTTCAGCATCTCCACCGCGGCGGCGCGCGCGCCGGCGTGGTCGTCGGTCACCAGCAGGCGCCGGCCCGCCAATTCCGGCGGCAAGGCCGGGGCGGCGGCGCTTGCCATGGGCTGGGCACCGAACCAGGCCGAGAACGAGAAGGTCGAGCCGACGCCCGGTTCGCTCTGCACCCCGACCTCACCACCCATCAGCGCCGCGAGTCGGGCGGTGATCGCAAGGCCCAGGCCGGTGCCACCATAGCGCCGGGTGGTGGAGGTGTCGGCCTGCTCGAAATCACGGAAGAGCCGACCGCATTGCTCTGGCGTCAGCCCGATGCCCGTGTCGCTGACCGAGAACGCCAGCCGCAGGCTGCCGCTGCCCGCGGTGCCGGTGGCCTCATCGTCGGCAGGGGTGGTGACGCGGGCCACCCGCAGCGTCACCTCGCCGTGGTCGGTGAACTTGACCGCGTTGTTGGCCAGGTTGATCAGGATCTGGCCGAGACGGAGTGGGTCGCCCATCAGCTGGGAGGGCAGGTCGGGGGCGAGGCTCAGCAGCAGCTCGAGGCCTTTGTGCGCGGCCGTCGCAGCCACCTGGGCCACGACGTTGTCCAGCACCTGCGCCAGCCGGAAGGTCACGCTCTCCACCTGCATCTTGCCGGCCTGCATCTTGGAGAGGTCGAGGATGTCGTTGATGATGCCCAACAGGTGGTGGCCGGAATCCTGGATCCGGCCCAGGTAGTCGCGCTGCCGCGGGTTCAGGTCGGTCTGGAGGGTGAGGTGGGCCAGGCCGATGATGGCGTTCATTGGCGTGCGGATCTCGTGGGAGACGTTGGCGAGGAACTCCGATTTGGCCCGCGAAGCGTCCTCGGCATGCTGCAGGGCCTCGCTCAGGGCCTGGGTGCGCTGCGCGACCTTCTGCTCCAGCGCGGCGTTGAGACCGCGCAGATCGGCCGCCTGCTGCTGCAGATCCAGCTGCATTCGAACGCGCGCCCTGACGACCTGCTGGTTGATGGGCTTGTGGACGAAATCGACGGCGCCCGCGGCCAGCGCCTCTGACTCGCTCTCCGGGTCGCTCTTGGCGGTGACGAAGATCACCGGGATCGACCGGGTGAGCGGATTGCTCTTGAGCGCGGCACAGACCTGGTAGCCGTCCATCACCGGCATCATGACGTCGAGCAGGATCAGGTCGGGCAGGCTGGTGGCGATCAGCGCCAGGCCCTCGGCACCGGAGGTGGCGAACTGCACGTCGCAGGTTGGTGCGAGGGTCTCGCCGAGCACGGCGATGTTGTCGGGCACATCGTCGACGATGAAGACGAGGGGTGGGCTTCGCATGGGGGTGAGGCTTCAGAGGGCCATGTCGGCCCGGAACCTGGCCAGGGCAGCCAGGGCGTCCTTGAACCGCAGCTTGCCCGTGGCGTCGGACACCGGCTGGAAGGCGCCAGACACCGCAGTGTCCTCGACCAGGGTCTCGATGGATTCGACGACCCGTCGGGCCGTCATGAGGTTGTTCTGCAACAGCGGTCCGAGCTCGGCCAGGAGCGGATCGAGCGCGGCCCGGTCGAGCGGCTTGTCGGTACCGCGTCCCGCCGGCGGTATCGGCGCCCGGCCCCCGAGCTGTGAGGCCGGGGAGCCTGCGTCAGCGGATGCCCCCCCCTGCGCACCATCCTCTGCCGCGGGACCTGGATCGACAGCCACCGCGGTCACCGGAATCCACTGCAGCAAGGAGGCAAGCAAGCGATCCCGCTCGATGGGTTTGGCCACATGGTCGACCATCCCCGCGGCCAGGCAGGCCTGGCGGTCGCGCAGCAGGGCCGAGGCCGATACCGCGATCACCGGTGGCGCGTCCTGCGGGTGATCGGCCCGGATGCGGCGGGTGGCCTCAAAGCCGTCCATCTCGGGCATCTGCAGATCCATCAGGATGACGTCGAAGCGCTCGCTGGCGCAGCGCTCCACCGCCTCGCGGCCGTTGACCGCGGAGGTGACCGCCATGCCCAGTCCCTCGAGCAGGGCCGTCAGGAGCATGCGGTTGGCCTCCATGTCCTCCACCAGCAAGGCCTTGGCGCCCTTCAGGCGCGCTGCCTGCGCCAGGCAGGCGCTGCCGTCCTGGGCGGGCGTCGCCGATGCCGGCGCGGCCTGTCCGCCGTGGGGTGCGATGCCCACCCGGACCGTGAAGCGGAAGGTCGACCCCCGGCCCGGCTGGCTGTCCGCCGAGAGCTGGCCCCCCATCAGGGCAACCAACTGGCTGGAGATCGAGAGCCCCAGCCCGGTGCCGCCAAAGCGCCGCGTGATCGAGGTGTCGGCCTGGGAGAAGGCCGAGAAGATGCGGGCCAGCTGCTCGGCGCTCATGCCGATGCCGGTGTCCTGCACGGCCACCGCCAGCGCCAGGTCGGCACCCTCCTGCGGGCCGCGCTCGATGTCGACCCGGATGCCGCCGGATTCGGTGAACTTCAGCGCATTGCCCACCAAATTGACGAGCACCTGCCGCAGGCGCGTGGCGTCGCCGAGCAGGGCACTTGGCAGCGTGGGATCGATGCGGACCTCGAGCCGCAACCCCTTGTCCGAGACCTGGAAGGAGAACAGGTCCTCCACGCCGGCCAGCAGCTCGGGCAGGTCGAAGGGCGCCACCTCCAGATCCAGGCGGCCGGCCTCGATCTTGGAGTAGTCAAGGATGTCGTTGAGGATGCGCAGCAACGCGCGAGCCGCTCTCTGCACGCTGTCAAGATGGGCGCGCTGGCGCTTGGGGAGCTCGGATTCCTGCATGAGCTGCGCGAAGCCCAGGATGGCGTTCATCGGCGTGCGGATCTCATGGCTCATGTTGGCGAGGAACTCTGACTTCGCCCGGTTGGCTGCCTCGGCCTGTTCCATGGCCCTCTGCATCTGGCCATGTGCGGCGTTGATGCGGCGCAGGAAAAAGCCGCTCAGCCCCATGACCGAGAACACCACCAGGATCACCACGCCGAGCTGGGTGCGGCGCAGGTTGCGTTGCTGCTCGGCCAGCCGCTGCTCCAGATCGGTCAGCAGCTTGTTGCTCTCGAACAGCAGGCGGTTGGCGTTTTCGCCGAGGCGAAAGAAGAATGCCGGCGTGACCTTGAAGTAGACACTCAGGCGCTCGCCCACCGACTGCCGGCAGGCCAGATCGGCGTCGGCGCAGGCATCGCGGGCCTGGAGCAGGTCTTGCAGCACCACCATGCGCTCCCTGATCTGGTCCGCATGCGGCGCGATCTCGATGACCTCCAGCACGACCTTCTCCGCGTCGCCCGAGGGTCGGTAGATCACCTCGCTGACCATCTCGTCGAGGCCATAGACATTGAGCGCCACCCGCCGCTGCAGCCGGCCTCCGCGCTGGAGCACGGCCAGGGCATCGTCGATGTGTTGCGTGGCCTCGGCGATCTGCTTGAGCGGTCGCGCTCGGCTGGCCTCGCTCGTGAGCTGAGGCAGCTGGTAGAACAGCCGTTCGATCTGGTGCACCGTGGTCACGATCTCCTCACCGACGACCAGCCGCGCGCGCTCGTTGGCGCTCTGGCGGTCCAGGTCCGCGATCAGGCTGGAGATCACCACGCTGACACCGACGATGGCCGAGAAACCCGCCAGGAACAGGCCGAGCAGGGCCAGTCCGGCCTTGCCCGAGGCGGTCGCGGTCTCGATCGGGCGGTGCACGGCGTCGACCGCGGGTCAGCGGACCTGGCTGTTGTCCAGGAAGCCGTACTTGCGGAACACCGCCTGGCCCTCGCCGGAGGCGGCATAGGCCATGAACTTGGCGGCCAGTGTGGGGTTGCGAGAGAAAGTGAGCAGGTTGAGCAGCAGCGCCTGCGGCTTGGCGATGCGGGGATCGAGATCCACCACATCGATCTGGGGGGCGTTGTCAGGGAAAAAGGCGGTGGCGCGCCAGTTCAACGCCGCATCCGCATCGCCGCGCTTGAGGGCGAGGTTGATGGCCCTCGAATCGGGCATCAGGAAGGCGGCCTGCGAGACGACCTTGGGATACAGGTTGGCGCGGTCGAGTATGGCCTTGGATTCCTGGCCAACGCTGCCGCTCTCGGCATTGCCGATCGTCAGGACCAGGTCCTTGCGCAGCAGTTCCTTCAGGTCGGGCTGCACCTTCTTCGGGTTGCCCTTGGGCACGAAGATCGCCATCTGGTTGTAGCCGACCACCTTGACGTCGCCCAGCAGGCCCTCGGCAAGGTACTTGCTGCGGTAGGAGGGCTCCCCGGGGAGGTAGAGGTCGCCCGTGCGGCTCTTGCGCACGCTCCGGTAGAGGTCTTCGGAGCCCCCCTGGGAGATGTCGATCTTGATCTTTTCCTGCTGCTCGAAACTGCGCGCCAGCTCGGTGATCGGCCTCACCATGGTGATGCCGCAGTAGATCAGCAGGCTGTTTTCCTGGGCCGAGGCCGCCGCAACCGACAGGAGGCCGGCAAGCGCCACAAGCGCGGTCCGGACCGATCTGGATGCGAGATGAGTGAAGGCCATGGCAGCATCCTTGCTTGGTGAAAACCCTTCGATTCTAGGGATATGCCGTCCATGGATGGAAGGCGGACCGGGCGCATCGGGGGCTCATAGCGCCTCGGTCAGCATCTGTCGGTAGTCGTCGGCACCCGCGACACGCGGATTGGTCTTGTGGCAGTGATCGGCCAGTGCGCCTGCGACGATGTGGTCGAAAGCGTTCTGTGCCACCCCCAGGGCGGCCAAGCCCGTGGGCAGGCCCAGGCGTGCGTTCATGTCGGCCACCGCGACGGCCACATCGCCGGCCGAGGCCAGGCCCATGGCCTGCGCCATGCGTTCCAGGCGTTTCTCGGCCCGCACGCTCTCGGCCTGCGCGTTGAAACGCAGCACCGCCGGCAGGAACATCGCGTTGAGCGTGCCGTGGTGCAGGCGCGGGTTCACGCCGCCCAGGCTGTGGCTGAGGCTGTGCACGCAGCCCAGGCCTTTCTGGAAGGCCATCGCGCCCTGCATGGAGGCGCTCATCATCTGGCGACGCGCCTCGCGGTCGCTGCCGTCGCGGGTGGCGCGCTCGATGTGTGTCCAGGCTCGGGCCAGGCCATCGAGTGCGATGCCGTCGGCGGGCGGGTTGAAGGCGGCCGAGAGAAAGGTCTCCATGCAGTGGGCCACCGCATCCATGCCAGTGGCCGCCGTCAGGCCGGCGGGCAGGCCGAGCGTGAGTTCTGGATCGCAGATGGCCGCGCGCGGCACCAGGTGCCAGCTGTGGAATCCCAGCTTGCGGCCGTCATCGACGATGAGGATGGCGCCGCGCGCCACCTCGCTGCCGGTCCCGGCGGTGGTGGGCACGGCGATCAGCGGGGCGACCGCCGCGGTGATGAGGGTGGAGCCGCCCTCGATGGTGGCGTAGGTCTTGAGCGGCCCGGGGTGGGTGGCATGGATCGCCAGGGCCTTGGCGAGATCGATGCTGGAGCCGCCACCCACCGCCACCAGGCCGTCGGCGCGGTGGGCGTCCCAGACCGCCCGGGCAGCGCGCACGGCCGCCTCGGTGGGGTTGGAGGGCGTACCGTCAAACACCGCCACCGGCAGTTCGCGCAGGGCTTTGAGCGCCGGCTGCAGCACGCCCGCGGCCCGCACGCCGGCGTCGGTGATGACAAGCGGGCGGTGGATGCCGACGCGCGCGCACTCGGCCGCCAGCTCGCGGACCGCGCCGAAATCGAACTGGATCTGGGTAATGTAGAAAATCTGCGGCATGGTGGGCGGGCTTCGGAGGCAGGTTGCGGAGGGATGGAGCGCCAGTATGCTTGCCCCCAGCCGGCGCGCCACGTTGCCGGCGCCACCCCAAGCTGCCAAAGGAGGGCGAGCCATGGATCTGGAGCGAGGCCATTTCCGCCACCTCGAGAGGCTGCGTGTGCGCTGGGCCGAGGTTGACCTGCAGCGCATCGTCTTCAACGGTCATTACCTGATGTACCTGGACACCGCCGTGGCGGGCTGGTGGCGGGCGATGGCGCTGCCCTATGAGGCCACGCTGCAGCATTTCGGCGGCGACCTCTTCGTGCGCAAGGCCACGCTCGAGTACCACGCCTCGGCGCGCTTCGACGAGACGTTGGAGATCGGCGTGCGCTGCGAGCGGATCGGCAACAGCTCCATCCTCCTGCGCGGCGCCGTCTTCCGGCAGGAGCGTCTGCTGGTCAGTGGCGAGTTGGTCTACGTATTCGCCGACGCCACGGCCCAGACGCCCCAGCCTGTGCCTGCCGGGCTGCGCGCACTGCTCCTGGGCTTCGAGGCGGGCGAGCCCATGCTCGAGGTGAGCGTCGGGGCTTGGTCCGAGTGGGCCGGCGCATCGACTGCGATCCGGCAGGAGGTGTTCGTGGTGGAGCAGGGCATCGCCGCCGACCTGCTCACGGACGATGCCGACGCCGGAGCGGTGCATGCCGTGGCCTTCAACCGCCTGGGCCTGCCTCTGGCCTGCGGGAGGCTGGTGGCGGTCAGGTCTGGGGTCTCCAAGGTCGGCCGCATGGCGACCTGCTCCCTGCTGCGTGGCGCCGGGGCGGGCAGGGCGGTGCTCGACGCCTTGCTGACCGCCGCCCGCGCTCGTGAGGACCGCGAGGTGGTGCTCCACGCCCAGGCCTCGGCCGTGGGCTTCTACGCCCGGCACGGCTTTGCAGCGATCGGGGCGGCGTTCCAGGAGGCCGGTCTGCCGCACCAGGCCATGGCGCAGACGCTTTGACACCCGCCTGACAGCGGGTGTGCGGAACCCCGTCTTCAGGCGGCGGGTAGGGGAGGGTGCCCACCCTCGGTCGGCATCTATGGGGGTGAATACCCGTTCTCCGGGTGCGGTTGCTGTGCAACACTGTGGATCGCCTTGGCAACGCCTCGCCCTTGTTGGCGGTCGTTGTTGAAGGGCATTGGTTTTGGGAGTCGTCATCGCCTGTGCTGACGATCCCCCCACGACCCCGATCTGTTCCTCATCGTCACTCAGGAGAACGACCATGCTGACCCAAGCGGCTTCCCCAAACCTGCTGCCCCGCGCAGCGGTCGCCCCCAAGGAACGCAAGATGTTCAACGTCGCCCCGGTGGCGATCGGTTGGGGCGTGCTGATGGCCATCTATGTGGGGCTGCGCTTCTACCAGCAGGCCTTCGCCTTCAAGTACGGCCTGGACTCCACCACGCCGGAATTCGCGACCCACTGGGTGACGCTCTTCAAGCTGGAGGTGCCGCTGATCTTCGGCACCGGCATCGTGATGTGGCTCTACCTGTGGATGAGCCGGGACAAGCACATGGACCGCCTGTCGCCCGAGACCGAGCTGCGTCGGCACTTCAACCTGGTCGCCTGGTTCATCGTCTACACCTTCTCCTTCCTGTGGGTGGCCAGCTTCTACGGTGAGGGTGATGCCACCTGGCACCAGACGGTGATCCGCGACACGGCACTGACGCCCAGCCACATCGTGCTGTTCTATGCCTGCGTGCCGCTCTACATCGTGCTCGGGGTCAGCACCATGCTCTACGCGATGACGCGCATCCCGCGCTTTGCCGACTCCTTCTCGGTGCCGCTGATCATGGCCGTGCTCGGCCCAGGGCTGATCCTGCCCAACCTCGGCTACAACGAGTGGGGCCACGCCTTCTGGTTGACCGAGGAGATCTTCAGCCACCCGCTGCACTGGGGCTTCCCCATCCTGGGCTGGACCGGTCTGGCGCTGGGCGGCGTGTTGCTGCAAGTGCTGATGCGCATGGCCGAGCTGTTCAAACAGGTCGATGCCGCCATGCCAGCCGCCGCTGAGTGATCCCCTTCACAAGAATCCTTTGAAGCGCATCCGATGATTTCCAGTTCCCAGAAGGTGCTAGACGTTGCCGGGATGTCCCCGCAGGTGGCGAAGTGGTCGAGAACCTTCGACCTGATGATCATCGTGATCGCGGCCTTCCTGGTCTGGGCCGTGACCCACATCAGTTTCCTGCTGTTCGCGGGTGACTGGGACTTCTTCATCGACTGGAAGGACCGCCAGTACTGGGTGTTGATCACGCCCATCGTGACCATGATGATGGCGGCAGCCTTCCAGGGGCTGTTCTGGCACCTGTTCCGCCTGCCGATCGGCGCCACCGCCAGCCTGCTGCTGTTCCTGGTCGGTGTGTGGATCGTCCGGTACCACAGCTGGCAGGGCATGGCGCATTTCCCGATCAGCCTGGTCCTGCCCTCCACCTGCCTGATGGGCGCGCTGGCGCTGGACGCCATCCTGTGTCTCACCCGCAGCTGGGTGCTGACGGGGGTGTTCGGGGGTGTGGTCTACGGTCTGATGTTCTTTCCCAGCAACTGGATCTACCTCGCACCCTATTTCCAGCCGGTCGAACACATGGGGCAAATGACCTCGCTGGCCGACCTGATCGGCTACACCTTCCCGCGCTCGGGCACGCCCGAGTACATCCGCATCATCGAGCGCGGAACGCTCCGGACCTTCCAAGACTCCGCCAACTGGGTCTCGGCCTTCTTCTCGGCCTTCATCTGCATCTTCGTGTACATCGCGTTCTGGTGGATGGCGATCGCGGCCTGCGGCACCCGCTTCATTCCGGCCGGGGCCCGCTACAAAGCGATCTTCGGGGGCAGCAGCGCCAAGGCCGATGCCCCAGCCAGCGCGAAGGCCGAGGTGGCCCCATGAGCCGCCTCCTCCGCCAAGCCCTGCTGGGGGCGCTGGCCCTCCTGACGCTGCTGCTCACCGTGCTGCCCGAGCCTGCACTGGCCCATGGTGAGCGGGCGACCGAGCCCTACATCCGTACCCGCACCGTCCACTGGTATGACATGAGCTGGTCGACCGACAAGCTCGACGTCAACCAGACGGTCACCATGAAAGGGAAATTACGGCTGCTCAGCGACTGGCCGGATGCCGTCAGCAAGCCCAAGCTGGTGTTCCTGTCCAACGGCTCGCCGGGTGCGGTGCTGACCCGGGTGGAGTCCTACATCAACGACATGCCGGCCCAGCAATCGGCCCGCGACCTCGAGCTCGGTCGCGACTACGACTTCAAGATCGTGATGAAGGGCCGCATGCCAGGCCGCTGGCACCTTCACCCGGTGCTCAACGTGCAAGGTGCTGGCGCCATCGTCGGTCCCGGCAGCTGGATCGAGGTCGCCGGCGACGAGGCCGACTTCAAGGCACCGGTCACCACCCTGCACGGCACCGTGATCGACGATCTCCAGACCTACAACGTCGCCCGGGTGCAGCTATGGCAATTCGGCTATGGGCTGATCGGCGTGGCTTGGCTTCTGTGGTGGCTGCGGCGGCCGCTGATCATTCCCCGCTGGGTTGCCCTGCAGAAGGGGCGCGAGGACCTGCTGGTCACGTCCACCGACGACAAGGTCGCGGCAGGCCTGTTCGTGTTGGTGTTGGGCATCGTCATCTACGGCTACAGCCAGACCGTCCAGGCCTTCCCGCAGTTGGTGCCGCTGCAGGCCGGCTCGGTCTACACGCCACCGCTGCCCGAGTCGCCCAAGCTGGTCGACATCCAGCTCAAGCGTGCCGAGTACGACGTACCGGGCCGCAGCATGCGGATCACCGCGGAGTTCACCAACCGTTCGAGCCAACCGCTGCAGATCGGTGAGTTCACGACCGCCGGCCTGCGCTTCGTGAACCGCAAGGTCGATGCCGCGATGGCGGCCGTATCACCCACCTTCCCCAAGGAGCTGGTCCCTGCCAGCGGCTTGGTGCTGAGCTCTGACGCGCCGCTGCAGCCGGGCGAGACACGGATCGTCAAGCTCGACGCCACCGACGCCGCCTGGGAGCTGGAGCGGCTGGTGAGCTTCCTGTCGAACGTGGACAGCCGCACCGGCGGACTGATCTTCTTCTACGATCCCGAGGGCAAGCGCCAGGTCGCCGAGGTCTACGGGCCGATCGTGCCGGTCTTCAAGACAGGGCCGGGCGTTTGAGCCGCATGACGACGGTGCCTAGCGGGGTCCGGGCAGGGCGGGTCGAAAGCCTCGTGCGAAAGGCGGCGCGGCACCGCCTGGGCGACCGGATCTGCAGCGCAGCCGCTGGCTTTCTCAGGGTGGTGCTGCAGACCGCCGCCTTGGCGCTGCCCCTGGGGGCTGCCGCCCATGGCGGTCTCAGCATGGACGAAGACCAGTGCAAGCTGACCGTTGGCCCGTACTCGATGCATTTCGCGGGCTACCAGCCTCTGGCCAACGGCAACCGGGAATTCTGCGAAGACATTCCCCAGGTCGGACCCACCGTCGTGGTGATGGACATGGTCGATGAGGCGCTGCGCGCCATGCCGGTCGAGGTCAGGATCATCCGGGATACCGGATCAGGCGGTGGGAATGAGGTTGGCAAGGGAGACGGCGAGGCCGGACCGCTCGACGCCATCACCTTGCTCCACCTGCCGCCCAGGCTCTACCCGGCGGGCAGCGTGCCGCTCGAGCACAACTTCCTGCAGCCTGGCCGCTATGTCGGGCTGGTGTCCGCGGGCGAGAAGCAGCAGTACGTTTCGCGCTTCCCGTTCAGCGTCGGGGAGCCCCGCACGCCCTATGGCAGCTACCTGCTGATGCTCCTGGTGCCGGTGGCCGGCTTCCTGCTCTACGGGGCCTCGGGCCGTGCCCGCCGCGCTGCGGAAAAAGCCAGGCGCTGATCGGCCCTTGCAGGGCCAGGGAGGGTGGTGGCGCTCCCGGCTGCCGATGCTGCTCTCGGTTGCCACTTTGGGCGCCTGCAGCCCCCCGGACGCGGTGGAACCGGCCAGGACCTTCGCGTATCCCGAGCCGCGCCAAGTGGCCTGCGACCAGGCGCTGATCCCGCCGGCTGGCATCGCGGCCTCGGTCACCGATCCGCGCTTCTCCTACCAGGTGCGCACACCCGCGAATTTCGACCCCGATGTCGCCCATCCGCTGCTGGTGGTCTATGCCGCTGCCACCGCCAGCGCCGAGCGCAGCGAGCGCTTCACCCAACTCACGGCCGAGGCCACCGGGCGCGGTTTCATCGTCGCCTATGTCGATCACCGGCCCATGTCGCGCCGCAGCGTGGTTGCCCTGGGCGCCGTGGCGCAGAGCGTGGCCGAGCGCTGGTGCATCGACCCCCAGCAGGTCTACTTCACCGGGCATTCCGATGGCGCCACGGTCTCCACCGCCCTGGCCCTGCTGCCCGAGAGCCGCGAGCGCGTCGCCGGGATCGCCGTCAGCGCCGCCGGCTTCAACGCCCAGGACCTGCGGGAAATGGGCTGCCGAGCGCCCCTGCCGGTGATGGTCATGCACGGCAGCCAGGACCAGCTTTTCCCCGGCTGGGGCCGTGAGGCCGCCAACTGGTGGGCGGCCTGCAACGGCTGCACCGAGCCGATCCCCCAGACGGCCACCGAAGCCACCCCCGACCCCGACGGTTGCAGGGCCTTCGCAGGCTGCCGGCCCGGCGCGCCGGTGCTCTACTGCGAAGGGCGTCGCAGCCACAACGAATGGCCGGGCCTGCAGGGGCGGATGCTCGATTTCCTGCTGACCGGGCACCGGCCTGGTACCGCGCATCCGATCGCGCCGCCCAACGTTCCGGCATCTCCCCAGAAAGACCCATGACACCCTTCACCCCACGATCGAGCCCCTCCTGGACGGTCCCCTGGATCGCCGAACGGACCGTCCGCTGGACCCTCCGCGATGCGGCCCGCTGGGGTGTCCGCTGTTGCGCCCGCCTGGTTGTCCCCTTGGGCCTCCGCTCAACCCTGATCACCTCCGGCTTCGCCATCCTCCTGGCGCTGTCCGCCCATGGCACAGCCCTGGCCCATGCGGCGCTGGTCAAGGCCGAGCCGGCACGGCGCGCCACGCTCTCCAAGCCGCCGCAGCGCCTGCGGCTCTGGTTCAACGAAAAGCTGGAGCCGGCCTATGCCTCCGTGAGCCTGTCCCGCGAGGGCCAGGGGGCGGTCGCCATCGGCGCGGCAAAGGTGGACGCGGCGGATCCCAAGCTGCTCGTCCTCGAACTCCCCGCCCTGGAGCCGGGGGTCTACATGGTGAAGTACCGCGTGCTGTCGGTCGATGGGCACACCGTCGACCATGGCTACAGCTTCACGCTGAAGGCGTCCGCGCCCAGCCCCTGAATGGAGGCGTTCGCGACCGCGCTGCGTTGGCTGCTGGGGACCGGTGGCCTGGTCTTGCTGGGCGGCCTGGCCCTGATGTCGCTCGCGGGTGGCGAGCGAACGCAGGGCCTGGCCCGCTGGCGGCGCGGGCTGATGGCGGCCGCGCCCTGGCTCACCGGCGCGGTGCTGCTGGCCCACACGGCCCTGCTGGGCTGGCAGCTCGTGTCGGTCACGGGTCGCGCCGAGGCCCTGCTGCAGTGGGGCGAGTGGGAGCGCCTGCTGGCGGACACCCGCTACGGCCTGGTCTGGCAATGCCGGCAGGCGCTGGCCCTGGCGATGCTGCTGATGCTTCTTGGCGCCGGCAGGACCGGGCGGAAACCGCCTGGCGCCCGGCGGGGATCAGAACCACCGGGTACCGGAGCACAGCCACCACGACCCCCGGGCTCCGGGTGGCATGACGGTCTCCTCGCGCCGCTCCTGGCCCTGGCGCTGACCTTCAACGCCGCCGGCGTGCTGGCTGGTCATGCCGCGGCGACCGAGCCGCTGTGGTTGACGGGGCTCAGCCAGTTGCTGCACACCCTGGCCGCGGGGTTCTGGGCGGGCGGCCTGCCGGCCTTGCTGTACGCGCTGTGGCTGGCCCGGCATCCCGTTCCAGGGGAGTCGCTCGCGTTGCAGCGGGCCTTCCGCCAAAGTCTCGCTGTCCTGCTGCGCCGCTTCTCGGCCTTGGCCGCCGCATCGGTGGTCTTGCTGGTGCTGACCGGGACGGTGACCGCCTACCTGCAGTCGGGTGCGCCCCGCGACTGGCCCACCCGGGCCGATGACCTGCTCGGCGGCCTGACCACGCTGCTGGAGCGCAGCGTGGCGCCCCTGCTGGGCAGCGACTACGGCCAGCTGGTGCTGGCCAAGGTCCTGCTCTTGATCCCGGTGCTCCTGATCGCCGCCCGAGCGCGCTGGGTCTGGATGCCGCGCATGGGCCCAGGCGCTGGCACGGCCTCGGCGGTCGCCGAACTGGCGAGACCCTCATCTGCAGAGTCTCACGGTACGCCGTTGCTCACCGCTGCGGCGGTCTGGCCGGCCGCCGCTTCGCCGGCCTCGCCGGCTGCCGTGTCACCCGCGGCCGCCGAGGCCGGCCCCTGGCGGTCGATGACCCGCTGGCTCGGCGTGGAGCTTGGCCTCGTGCTGCTCATCCTGCTGCTCGCGGCGCGCTTGACCGAGACCCTGCCCGCCGCCCACGACCAGTGGGTCTGGCCGCTGCCCTTTCGGTGGTCGCTCGCGGCGAGCTGGGAGTTGCCAGGGGTCGCTGTCACTGTCGGGCTGGCCGCGCTGATCGCCCTGGGGGCGACCGCCGTGCTGCTGCACGCCTTGTGGCGCCTCTCGCGGCGGCCGTATGAAGCGGCTCCGCCCGTGGGGCAGGCGGGTGCTCCAAGCCCCGCCCTGGAGAGCGGCCTGCGGCGGCGCATGGTCTTGGCGGGTCTGGTCGCGGTGACGGGTCTGGTCACCGGACTGGCCATGGTCAGCGGCGAGGCCTACCCCGACACCTACCGGCGCACCGACACCGGCTACACCGCGGTGTCGGTGGCCCAGGGCGCCGCGCTCTTCCAGCAGCATTGCACCCGCTGCCACGGCGAGGGTGGCCGAGGCGACGGCCCGGCCGCCACAGGCCTGCCCCGCAAGGCCGCCAACCTGACCGAACCCCACACCGCCCTGCACACGGCCGGCGACATCTTTTGGTGGCTGAGCCATGGTCGGCCCGAGGGCGGGATGCCGGGCTTCTCGGAGGTGTTGAGCGTCGAGCAACGC
>CAISYQ010000262.1 GCA_903889735.1 uncultured Methylibium sp. | reverse complement strand
GGCCTGCATCAGGTTGTTGACGTCGGTGCGCGCGGCGGTCACGCGGGCCTCGTCGGCCCGGTTCAGCACATTGGGCACGATCAGTGCCGCCAGCACGCCGATGATCACCAGCACCACCAGCAGCTCGATCAGGGTGAAGCCGCGCCGGGACAGGTGTGGCGAGCGCGGCGATCGACCGCCCGCTGGCGTGGGCGAGCTCCTCTGGGAACTGGTGAGGACGCCGGCCCCCCAGCCCGTCCGCGAACCGGGGGTTGGATCGGTTCCTGCGACGGCGACGCCAGACTGCGAAATGAGGGGGTGCGATTTCATGCGTGTCGTGAGCCGGCCGGTTCGGGCCGAACGGCGGGGCAAAGTGGCAGGGCGGGAGCGGCCCGTGGTCCTGGGAGTCTTGCCGCGTGACCGAGCGGGTGGGGCGTATTGCCGCACAGACTCTCGGGGGGTGTCGAGAAGCATCGCTCCATCATAATCGTGTGAGATGTCTGCCCGTATCCCTGCCTTCCTTGCCTGGTCGCTCGCGGCGGCCTGTGCCGTGTACTGGGCGATGCGCCTGCTGATCGCGCCCGCTGGGCTGCCGGGGTCGGTGCAGCCGGTCTCGATCACCGGCGCGCTCCAGGGCGATGTCGCAGCGCTGTTCGCGTCGCCGCAGGCCCCGGCGGCACCCCAAGCGGCGGTGGCGCTGGCGAGCCGCTTCAAGCTGATCGGCGTCATGGCGCCCCAAGCGGCACCCCAAGCGGCGTCCAAGACGGCGTCCCCCACGACTGCCCCGCCCGTCTCCCGCGGCGCCGAGCGCGGGCAGGGCATCGCGCTGATCGCGGTGGACGGCAAGCCGCCACGCCCCTACCGCATCGGCGCGGCGGTGGACGAGGCCCTGGTGCTGCTGTCGGTGGCGCCCCGCAGCGCCAGGCTCGGGCCGGCCGGGGGCGAGGTCTTGCTGCAGTTGGACATCGCTCCGCTTGCACCCGCCGCTACCGGTGCTGTGGGCACCCTGGGCGCCAGGGGCGCCACGAATGCCCGCCCGCCCACCGCGGGCTTGTTTCCTTCGGTGGGCCCGCCACGGCTTGCCATGCCGGGCTTGGCCCCGGCGCCGCCTGTGGGGGACCGGGCTGACGCCGAGCCCGCCGCCGAGGGCAGCCCGGCGCCGGATGCGGAGCCACCGCCGCGCTAGTGTCGAGGGGGCTCTCGGGGGCCGATCGTGCCGCACCAGACCGGGTCGGCGGCCGGATGACGAGGCCCTCGCGGCCAGGCCCGGCAGCCCGCCGCCGCGGCCCAGCCCGCTCAACCCCCCAGCCGCTCAGCGCAGGAACAATCGATAGACCGGGTTGTCGGTTTCCTCCACGAAGGGGAAGCCCAGCGTGGTGAGGAAGGTCTTGAGGGCGCGCTGCTCGCCGCGCGGCACCTGCAGGCCCACCAGGATGCGGCCGTAGTCGGCGCCGTGGTTGCGGTAGTGGAAGAGGCTGATGTTCCAGTCCGGGTGCATGCTCGAGAGAAAGCGCATCAGCGCGCCCGGCCGCTCGGGAAACTGGAAACGGAACAGCCGCTCGCCCCGGGCCAGCTCGGAGCGGCCGCCCACCAGGTGCCGGATGTGGGTCTTGGCGAGCTCGTCGTGGGTGAGGTCCAGGGTGGCGAAGCCCGCACCCGTCAGGCGTTCGGCGATCTGCGCCGACTCGCCGCGCTCGCGGGTGCTCAGGCCCACGAACACCTGCGCGGTCTGGGCGTCGGAGATGCGGTAGTCGAATTCGGTCACGCTGCGCGCGCCGATCAGCCCGCAGAGGCGCCGAAAGCTGCCCCGCTCCTCGGGGATGCTCACCGCGAACAAGGCCTCGCGCTCCTCGCCCACCTCGGCCCGCTCGGCCACGAAGCGCAGCCGGTCGAAGTTCATGTTGGCGCCGCAGGTGATGGCCACCAGCGTCTGGCCGCTGCCGCCCACCCGCGCGGCGTACTGTTTGGCCGCCGCCACGCCCAGGGCGCCGGCCGGCTCGACCACGGCGCGGGTGTCCTGGAAGATGTCCTTCATCGCCGCGCAGACGGCGTCGGTGTCCACCACCTCGAAGTCATCGACCAGGGCGCGCGTCAGCCGGAAGGTCTCGGCCCCCACCGTCTTGACCGCGGTGCCGTCGGAGAAGAGGCCCACGTCGTGCAGCGTGACCCGCTTGCCCGCGCGCACGGAGCGCAGCATGGCGTCGGAGTCGTTCATCTGCACGCCGATCACCCGGATGCCGGGCCGCACCGCCTTGATGTAGGCCGCCACGCCGCTGACCAGGCCGCCGCCGCCGATGGCGACGAACACCGCGTCGATCGGGCCCTGGTGCTGGCGCAGGATCTCCATCGCGATCGTGCCCTGGCCGGCGATCACGTCCGGATCGTCGAAGGGGTGGACAAAGGTGGCGCCTTGGCGGCGCTCCAGCTCCAGCGCATGGGCATGGGCGTCGGAGTAGCTGTCACCGACCAGCACCACCTCACCGCCCAGGGCGCGCACGGCGTCGATCTTGAGCTGCGGCGTGGTGACCGGCATCACGATGGTGGCCGTGCAGCCCAGCTTGCGGGCCGACAGCGCCACGCCCTGCGCGTGGTTGCCGGCCGAGGCACAGATCACGCCCCGGGCCCGCTGCTCGGCGCTGAGCTGCACCATCTTGTTGTAAGCGCCGCGCAGCTTGAAGCTGAAGACGGGCTGCTCGTCCTCGCGCTTGAGCCAGATCCTGTGGCCGGTTCGGGCCGAGAGCTGCGGCGCGAATTGCAGCGCCGATTCCACCGCCACGTCGTAGACGCGGGCGTTGAGGATGCGCTGCAGGTAGTCGCCCGTGGTGAGCGGGCGTCTGGCCGCTGCCCGGGAGGCCTTGGGCAGGCCCTTGGATGTCGATGCGGATGCCGATGCGGGGGTCGACGGGTGGGGGGCTTGCGGGCGCGCGGCGCGGGCCATGGCATCGTCTCCTTGGAATCAGCCAAGAATGATAGGCGACCCCTCTGGGGCGACCTTCAAGTCGGGCGGCGCATGGACCACCCGGATCGCAGAGGTGCGCCCCTGAACCCGCGCGCCCCAGCCGAACGGCCATCAAAGACGGCCAAGAAGATCGGCCATAAAAAAACCCGGGGCTTTGGGGCCCCGGGTTGAATCCACCTGTTTTCAGGGGGTGGAGGAGACAAGCGGTGGTTGGCGTGAGCCACGGGACCCTCGGTGGCCCGTGAGCCGCTGAGGGAGCGCAATGCTCGCTTTCACCAACCGCGGGGAAAGTGTAAGGGAGCTTCCCGGGCCGGGCAAGCCAAAGCGCTGCACGCAACCGGTCGTTCATCCCCTTCTCGCCCCTGCCTGATCCGCCTCTTTTTGGGGCGTCGCAGTCACAATTCAGCCCCCGATCCAGCCCTGTGATCAAACCGAGGAGAGATGTCGATGGAATGCACCGTGCGCTGGCAACCCGAGGCCGGGATGGCCTTTCACGCCGAGACCGGCAGCGGCCATCTGCTGGCCATGGACGGTGCCCCGGACGGTGGCGGTCGCAACCTCGCACCGCGCCCCATGGAAACCGTGCTCGCCGGCACGGGCGGCTGCGCCGCTTACGACGTGGTGCTGATCCTGCAGCGCGGCCGCCACGATGTGCGCGGCTGCGAGGTCAAGCTCAGCGCCGAGCGTGCCCCGACCGATCCCAAGGTCTTCACCCGCATCCACATGCAGTTCGTGGTGCGCGGCCGCGGGCTGCTGCTGGCCGCCGTGGAGCGCGCCGTGGCGCTGTCGCATGAGAAATACTGCTCCGCCAGCGCCATGCTGAGCCACACGGCGACGATCACCACCGGGGTGGAGCTAGTCGAGGTCTGAGCCGCTGCGCCGGTGGGCGGCTTGGGCGGGCGGTCTCCGTCGACGGCTCGGTCGCCAGTCCTGTTCGACCCCAAGCCCTCAGAGGCGGTAAGCGGTCGCCGTCATCACCCGGGCCACGGCCCGCATCGCCCAGCGTGCCGGGGCCGGCAGGACGGCCGCGCCGGCGTCCTCGGCCTCCTGTGCGTGGCGCGCTTCATCGGCGCGCATCTGTTCCACCACGGCGCGCGACGCCCGGTCAGCGGCCGGCAGCCGCTCCAGGTGGCTGGCCAGGTGCTGCTCGACCTGGCGTTCGGTCTCGACCACGAAGCCCAGGCTGGCGGCGTCGCCGCGGCGGGCGGCCACGAGGCCGATCGCGAAGGAGCCCGCATACCAGAGCGGGTTCAGCCAGCTCGTGCGCCCGCCCAGCGCCGAAAGGCGTGCCTCGGTCCAGGCCAGGTGGTCGGTTTCCTCGCGCGCGGCGGCATCGAAATGCGCCCGCAGCGCCGGATCGCGACTGCCCAGCGCCTGGGACGCGTACAGCGCCTGGGCGCAGACCTCGCCGACATGGTTGACCCGCATCAGCGCCGCGGACAGGGCCCGTTCGCCCGGTTCCAAGGCGGGCGGCGTGCCTTCGGCCGCGTGCGGCAGAGATACCGGCTGCGGCATGGGCCGCGCGGCGGCGTGGTGCCCGAGCAGGGTGCGCAAGGCGTTGTCGGCACTGGCCATCCAGCGGTCGGCGGAGGAGAGTTGTCGCATGGCGGGGGTTGGCAGTGAGGGGTCCTGGACCGGCGGGTGGCTGGGCCGGGCCCCCTCCGGTTGGGGCTTCAGCGGCGAGTGCCCCAGTGTGCACGATGGCGGGCGGAGAGCCGGCCCGCGGGGAAGCCTGCGGGCAGGCCCCGCCCGGCCCATCGGCCCTTCAGACTTCCGCGACGCCGCGCCTAGTTTTCATTCATGTCCACGGCATGACAAGCCTTCAGCGCACTTAATTGGTGCATCAAAGTTGTGAGCTGACAACAAGGGGAGGGGCTTTCCACAGGAAAGGCTGGCGGCTTGTGTCGGCGTCTGGTGCAATTCGGTGGTTGGCCCTCAGGCCATGCCGGCAAGCTGCCGGAAACCCGAACAAGTGCCTCTTTCGTTCACAACCGGAGATCGACTTCATGAAGAAATCAGCCATCGCCCTTGCCGTGCTCGGCACCCTTGCCGGCGCCGCCTCGGCCCAGTCGTCGGTGACGCTCTATGG
>CAISYQ010000261.1 GCA_903889735.1 uncultured Methylibium sp. | reverse complement strand
CTCTCTCCCGAGGGTTGCGTGGCCAAGATCACCGGCCTGAAGAACCCCGCCATGACCGGGCCGGCCCGCGTGTTCGAGGCGGTCGGCCAGTTCACCGCGGGGCGGATGAGCGAGGAGGACTTCTGCGAGATCGAGCGCCGCGCCATCCCCGGCAGCGGCTCCTGCGGCGGCATGTACACCGCCAACACCATGAGCTCGGCCTTCGAGGCGCTGGGCATGAGCCTGCCCTTCTCCAGCACCGAGGCCAATGTGCACGATGAGAAGGTCGAGAGCACACGCCGGGCCGCCGAGGTGCTGGTGGAGGCGGTTCGCCGCGACCTCAAGCCGCGCGACATCGTGACCCGCAAGAGCATCGAGAACGCCGTGGCGGTGATCATGGCCACCGGCGGCTCCACCAATGCAGTCCTGCACTTCCTGGCGATCGCCCATGCGGCCGAGGTCGATTGGAGCATCGACGACTTCGAGCGGGTGCGCCGCAAGGTCCCGGTGCTCTGCGACCTCAAGCCCAGCGGCAAGTACCTCGCAGTGGATCTGCACCAGGCCGGCGGCATCCCGCAGGTGATGAAGACGCTGCTGAAGGCGGGCCTCATCCATGGCGACTGCATGACGATCACCGGCAAGACGGTGGCCGAAAACCTGTCGGAAATCCCGGATTCGCCGCGCCCCGATCAGGACGTGATCCGGCCGATCACCGCCCCGATGTACGCCGAAGGCCACCTCGCCATCCTCAAGGGGAACCTCTCTCCCGAGGGTTGCGTGGCCAAGATCACCGGCCTGAAGAACCCCGCCATGACCGGGCCGGCCCGCGTGTTCGAGGACGAGCAGTCAGCACTGGCGGCCATCATGGCCAAGCAAATCCAGGCCGGCGACGTGATGGTGCTGCGTTACCTTGGCCCGGTGGGCGGCCCCGGCATGCCGGAGATGCTGGCGCCGACCGGCGCACTGATCGGCCAGGGCCTGGGCGAATCGGTGGGGCTGGTCACGGACGGCCGTTTTTCAGGCGGTACCTGGGGCATGGTGGTGGGGCATGTGGCGCCCGAGGCCGCCGCCGGCGGCAACATCGCGCTGGTGCACGAGGGCGACTCGATCACGATCGACGCCCATACCCTGACCCTGCAGCTCAATGTCAGCGACGAAGAGCTTGCCCGCCGCCGGGCCGCCTGGACACCCCCGGCGCCTCGCTATACGAGGGGCGTGCTGGCCAAGTTCGCCCGCAACAGCTCCAGCGCCAGCACGGGAGCCGTGCTCGACCTGCCGCCCTCACGCTGAAGCCCCAACGGGCAAAGGGGCCGTGCGCGACCCGGTCGGAGCGACCAGCTTGAGGACGACCCAGCTGGTCGCAGTCAGGGCACCGGAAGGGTGCCAGCAGCGGCGTTTGCCTCAGTCCTTTCCCCGGGAACGGGCCTGCCGCTCCAGGGACTTGGTGTTGCCGCCCAGCTTGCCGAGCGCCTGAAGGCGGCGCTCGGCCTTCTTGCGGTCCATGGCCTTCATCGCCTGGCGCTGGGTGTAGCCGGTCAAGTCCGCCACCTTCCACCACACCAGTGCCGCCGCAAAGGGTGACAACACCAACCACCAGGACCACGATCCCGGCAGGCTGATCTCCAGCAGCTTCAAGGCCACCAACAGCACGCCCAACATCACGAACAGCATCACCGTCTCCTTGGGCGGCCACTGCGTCAGCGCAGCAGGCGGCCATCTCTAGAATCTCGGGTCAATGTAACCCAGGCCCTGTTCAGTAGGCCTGCAGGCTGGCAGCCTTGCGCGTGCAACGGCGTGCCTCCATCGTCCTACACGAATCGGCACGAACACCCATGAACCGCTCTCCCGCCCTCCTGTTGCTGCTTGCTGGCTGGCTGGCGCCGCTGAGCGGCACACTCGCCAGTCCCGAGCTGGCGAAGGCCAAACACTGCCTGGCCTGTCACGCGACCGACAAGAAACTCATCGGCCCGGCCTTCAAGGATGTCGCGGCTCGCTACCGGTCTGACCCGGGCGCTCCGGCGCGGCTGACTCTCAAGGTACTCAAGGGCGGTGGCGGCGTATGGGGCAATGCGGTGATGCCCTCGAACCCCCAGCTCAGCGAGGCCGAGGCCCAGCAACTGGTCAGCTGGATCCTGGTCTTGAGATAGACCCCGGCCTGGACTGAAGCGAAAACGACAACGCCCGCAGGCGCGGGCGTTGTTTCGGATCGGTCTGGCGGACCACTGGGCCAGCCGGCCCGACGTCGCGGCCGGATCAGTAGGCCTGACCCAACTGCTCGAGGATGGCCGGGTTCTCCAGCGTGCTGGTGTCCTGGGTGATCGCCTCGCCCTTGGCGATCGAGCGCAGCAGGCGGCGCATGATCTTGCCGGAGCGGGTCTTGGGGAGGTTGTCGCCGAAGCGGATGTCCTTGGGCTTGGCGATCGGACCGATCTCCTTGGCCACCCAATTGCGCAGCTCGTTGGCAATCTTCTTGGCCTCATCGCCGTTCGGGCGCGAACGCTTGAGCACCACGAAGGCGCAGATCGCCTCGCCGGTGGTGTCGTCCGGCCGGCCCACCACCGCAGCCTCGGCCACCAGTTCGGTGTGCGACACGAGCGCGCTCTCGATCTCCATCGTGCCCATGCGGTGGCCCGAGACATTGAGCACGTCGTCGATGCGCCCGGTGATGGTGAAGTAGCCGGTCTTGGCGTCGCGGATGGCGCCATCGCCCGCGAGGTAGTAGCCCTTGAGCTCGGGCGGGTAGTAGCTCTTCTTGAAGCGCTCAGGGTCACCCCAGATCGTGCGGATCATGCTGGGCCAGGGCTTCTTCACGACCAGGATGCCGCCCTGCCCGTTCGGCACATCGTGTCCGGTCTCATCGACGATGGCCGTCGTGATGCCCGGGAAGGGCAAGGTGCAGGAGCCCGGCACCAAGGGCGTGGCACCCGGCAGCGGCGTGATCATGTGGCCACCGGTCTCGGTCTGCCAGAAGGTGTCGACGATGGGGCAGCGGCCGCCGCCGATGTGGGCGTGGTACCACTCCCAAGCGGCGGGATTGATGGGCTCGCCGACGGAGCCCAGGATGCGCAGCGAGGAGAGGTCGTAGTTGCGCGG
>CAISYQ010000260.1 GCA_903889735.1 uncultured Methylibium sp. | reverse complement strand
GTACCGTTGACGATGAAGGAGCCGTAGTCGGTCATCAGGGGCACCTCGCCCATGTAGACCTCCTGCTCCTTGATCTCCTTGACCACCTTCGACTGCGAGGTCGAGGTCTCGCGGTCATAGATGATCATCTGCAGCTTGGCGCGCACCGCCGAGGCGTACGTCAAACCACGCTGCTGGCATTCCCGCGTGTCGAACGCGGGCTTGGCCATGTTGAATTCGATGAACTTCATCTCCACGAACCCGTTGTGCGAGACGATGGGGAAGGCGGAAATGAAGGCCGCCTGCAGCCCCTCGGGTTTGCGTTTCTGGGGTGGGACGTCCTTTTGGAGAAAGGCGACGTAGGAGTCCTTCTGCATCGTGAGCAGATAGGGCACGCCGAGCACGTTCTCGCGTTTTCCGAAACTCTTTCGGATACGCTTGCGCTCGGTATAGCTATAGGGGGTTGCTTGCGCCATTGATCACTCCGTGTCGAAGGAACATTGCCGGGCCTGGGCAATTGTTCGCTCGGCGACTGGCGACGCAGACCTTGCGTCTGCTGCTTGGTGGCTGGCCACTACCAGCCGCTGGCGGACAACCGGGGCGTTGCACCCCGGCCCGACCAAACCGGTTCTCTGCAGTCGGTTCAGAGAACACTTGAAAGCCCCCCTCGGGGAGACTTTCAGGTGATCACCATCACGCCACCTGGAAAACCCTAGATTATGCTTCAAGGAGCTACAGCCTCCTTTTGCCCAGGGCTCCTGCCTTGACGACACCCGGAAACGGCAGGAGGCTGGACGCCGCGTGCGGCACCCAGCCTCCGACCCTTGGGGCCGTTTACTTCAGCTCGGCCTTGGCGCCGGCGTCCACCAGCTTCTTGACGGCAGCTTCGGCATCAGCCTTGGCAACCGCTTCCTTGACCGCCTTCGGGGCGCCGTCGACCAGGTCCTTGGCTTCCTTCAGACCCAGACCGGTCAACTCGCGATCGGCCTTGATGACCGACACCTTGTTGGCGCCCGCCTCGAGCAGCATCACGTTGAATTCGGTCTGCTCTTCGACCACGGCGGCGGCTGCGCCACCACCCGCCGCCGGAGCGGACATCGCGGCAGCGGACACACCGAATTTTTCCTCGATGGCCTTCACGAGGTCATTGAGTTCCATCACCGACATGCCGTCAAGGGCGGTCAGGAAAGCGTCTTTATCGAATGCCATTTTGGGTTCCTAGTAAGGTTGAATGATGGGTTGCAGGTCGCTCAGGCGGCCACGGCCTCGGAGGCCGACTCGGCCGGTGCAGACTTCTTCTCGGCGACGGCAGCCACGGCGCGCGCAAAACGCGACACCGGTGACTGCATCAGGCCGAGCAGTTGGGCCAACAGCACTTCCTTGCTCGGGATTGCGGCCAGGGCTTTCACCCCGTTCGCGTCGAGCACCTTGCCGGCATAGGCGCCAGCCTTCACGACCAGCTTGTCGTTGCTCTTGGCAAAGTCCGCGATGACCTTGGCCGCGGCCACGGCGTCTTCAGAGAAGCCGTAGATCAGCGGTCCGGACATGCTCTCGGCAGCCACCTCGAACGGCGTGCCGGCAACCGCGCGACGAGCCAGCGAATTCTTCAGCACGTGAAGATAAACGCCGCTCGCGCGCGCCTGTCGGCGCAGCACGTTGAGATGTTCCACCGTGAGACCGCGGTACTCGGCCATGGCCAGCGTCTGTGACTTGGCCGCTTGGGCCGTCACTTCCGCGACGACTGCCGCTTTCTCGTTGCGATTCAGACTCAAGGTCCACTCCTTTTGAACGTGCGAGGCTCTTGCAAGCCCCGCACACCGTCAGCGACCTTCTGTCCAGGAACCCATCGCCGCCGATGAGACACCGGCAACGGCAGACAACCCTTCCAGCGGGTGCGCCATCTGCGTTGGCTTTCGGGTGGTCCCTGACTTCTGGGCCCACCGGTCGCTTAGGCGGCTCTCGCCGCACCAACGGTCTTTGATGGCCCCCGACGATCCGCTCCAAAGAGCGGGCGCCGTGGCCCACCAATTCAGCAGAACCCGGCTACGGCCCTTGCGGGCGGCAGCTGGGTTCATTGATTCACAGCCTGACTGGTCAGGCCCTCCAGCGCCAGATGCGGCATTGATCGACGCAATGTCGACCCGAACGCCCACGCCCATCGTCGAAGACACCGCCACCTTGCGCAGGTAAATGCCCTTGCTGGTGGCCGGCTTGGACTTGTTCAGTGCCTCGATCAGCGCCTGCAGGTTGCCCTTGAGCTTGTCGGCATCGAAGGAGCGGCGGCCGACGGTCGCGTGCACGATGCCTGCCTTGTCGACGCGGAATTGCACCTGACCCGCCTTGGCGTTGCGAACCGCCTGGGCGACATCGGGTGTGACGGTTCCGACCTTCGGGTTCGGCATGAGACCGCGGGGGCCGAGGATCTGGCCCAGCGTGCCGACGATGCGCATCGTGTCCGGCGAGGCGATCACGACATCGAAGTTCAGGTTGCCGGCCTTGACCTGTTCGGCCAGGTCTTCCATGCCGACGATGTCGGCACCGGCTGCGCGGGCCTCATCGGCCTTCACGCCTTGGGCGAACACCGCCACACGCTTGGTCTTGCCGGTACCGTTGGGCATCACGACCGCGCCGCGCACGACCTGGTCGGACTTCTTGGCATCGATGCCGAGCTGAACCGCCACGTCGATGGATTCATCGAACTTGGCGATGGCGCAATCCTGGACGATCTTGAAGGCGTCATCGATCCCGTACAGCTTCAGGCTGTCGACCTTGCCCTGGAAGGACTTTTGTCGCTTGGTGAGCTTGGCCATGTCAGACACCCTCCGTCGTGACGCCCATGGACCGGGCGGTGCCGGCGATCGTGCGGACCGCAGCATCCAGATCGGCCGCCGTGAGGTCCTTGGTCTTGGTCTTGGCGATTTCCTCGAGCTGGGCCCGGGTGATCTTGCCGACCTTGTCGGTGTGGGGCTTGGCCGAGCCCTTGTCGAGCTTGATCGCCTTCTTGATCAGCACGGTCGCGGGTGGCGACTTCAGCACGAAGGTGAAGCTCTTGTCGGCGAAGGCGGTGATCACCACCGGCAGCACCAAGCCCGGCTCCATGCCCTGCGTCTGGGCGTTGAACGCCTTGCAGAACTCCATGATGTTCAGTCCACGCTGACCCAGCGCGGGACCGATGGGCGGTGAAGGATTTGCCTTGCCCGCCGGGACTTGCAGCTTGATGAAGCCGACTATTTTCTTGGCCATCTTTGATCTCCTGAAACCTCACCAAGACCGCCTGCGCGGCCTGTTGTGGGGTCGAGTGCAAACGCCACGGACTGGTTACCGGGGCTCCTCTGGCCGGTGTCACGTCACCGGCAGCAACGGGGGGCGTTCACGACCTCGCGGCCGCGAGCCCACCCCCTGGGCTCAAGTTTTCTCGACCTGCTGGAAATCCAGCTCGACCGGGGTGGCGCGCCCAAAGATCGTGACCGAGACGCGGACCTTGGACTTGTCGTAGTTGACCTCCTCGATCGCGCCGTTGAAGTCGGTGAAGGGGCCCTCCTTGACGCGCACGAGCTCACCCACCTCCCACTCGACCTTGGGCTTGGGCTTCTCGACGCCCTCCTGCATCTGGTGACGGATCTTCATCACCTCGGCCTCGGAGATCGGTGAGGGCCGGTTCTTGGCGCCGCCCACGAAACCCGTCACCTTGGAGGTGTGCTTCACCAGATGCCAGGACTCGTCATCCATCAACATCTCGACGAGCACATAGCCCGGAAAGAAGCGGCGCCCTGTGACGGCCCGCTTGCCGTTCTTCATCTCGACGACCTCCTCGGTCGGCACCAGGATGCGGCCGAACTTGGCCTGCATGCCTGCGCGATCGATTCGTTCGCGCAGGTTGCGCTCCACCGCCTTCTCCATGCCGGAATAGGCGTGCACCACATACCAACGCATGGGGGTGGCGCTGGCGCCACCCTCGGGGACCGTGATCGGGTTTTCGACTTCGCTCATGCTCAACCTTCTCCGCGCCTCAGCGCCTCCAACCCAGGATGAGGTCGTACAGAGCCCATTCGAGGGCCTTGTCCGTCAGCCAGAGGAACAATGCCATGACGAAGACGAAGGCAAACACATAGCCGGTCATCTGCATCGCCTCGCTGCGTGCGGGCCACACGACCTTGCGCAGCTCACGCACCGAATCCCGCCCGAAGGCGATCAGCGCCTTGCCGGGCTCGGCAGTGAGAAAAACGATCACCGACAGTGCCAACAAGCCCAGCAGCGCAACCACGCGCAGCCACAGATCCTGCTTGCCCAGCATGTAGAAAGCCGTCACCGCACCGACCAGCAGCAAGGCGGACAGCAGCAGCTTGGCCTTGTCGGCGCCAGTGGAGACGGTTTCTACGTTGGTAGGCGTGTTCATGTTGAGTTTCAGGGTGGCGGCCGCCGCTTCACGCAGCCCCCCGCCTTGAGCAGCGAAGCCCGCCGAGCCGTGAAGCTCTGTGCGGGCCGCTGCGGTCGGCGTCTTGCAGTTCGATCAATGTGCTTGCAACTCCAACAGGTTTTGCGTGGCAGGGGCAGAGGGAATCGAACCCCCAACCTTCGGTTTTGGAGACCGACGCTCTGCCAATTGAGCTATACCCCTACGCGAACCTTTGAACCAGTCGGTGACTTACGCCAGAATCTTCGCCACCACCCCGGCGCCGACGG
>CAISYQ010000259.1 GCA_903889735.1 uncultured Methylibium sp. | reverse complement strand
GGGACGCCCTAGGGGGCGTCCCATTCGTTTTGTGGGACTGACAGAACCGACGCAAGGGCAGACCATCGCATGGTTTGATTCCCTCAACGGCCTTTCGGCTCCATTCGGTCCATCGGTGAGCGCATGAACAGTCTGTCTTCGAGAGGGCGCCGATGGCCGCGCGGCTCTTCAGTGGCAGTGATCGCCGCCTGCTTGATGGCCGCGGCCTGCGGGGGCGGCGCGGGGGCCGTCACGCTGCCGACGGAGGGCAGCGGTGATGTGCGCGCGCCCAGCGCCGCGCCGGGCACGGCGAGCTTCTCCCCCACCAGCGCCGACTTCCCCAATCCTGAGCGCGGTTTCTACGGCTGGTCGGGCAGCGATTTCATCAACGGCTTCGATGCGCGCGGGGTGGGGGCGGCCTACAGCGCGGGTCAGCGCCTTGTGCTGGCCCGGGTGCCGCTTGACGGATACCGCGGCTCGGACCTGCCCGATGCGCTGCTGGTGGGGTTGGATGCCCGCTTTGCCACGCTGCGGGCTGCGGGCATGAAGGCCACCCTCTGGTTCAGCTACGACTTCAGCGCCTCGGGCAACGACGCCTCGGCCGCGCAGATCAAGCGCCACCTGGAGCAGCTGAGGCCGGTGCTCTCGGCCAATGCCGATGTCATTCCCTACATGCGGGCGGGCTTCATCGGCGCCTGGGGCGAGTGGCACTCGTCCAAATCGGGCAACTCCTGCGGCTACAACTCCGGCAGCACCACCTGCAGCACGGCCGACGCCAACCGCGCCGTCGTGCGCGACGCGCTGCTGGCCAATGTGCCTGCCACCACGCAGATCGGGTTCCGCTACCCGGCTGACCTGATGAAGTGGTACCCATCGGCGACCCAGCAGAGCCGGGCCGGGATGCACAACGACTGTTTTCTGTCGGGCTCCACCGACAGCGGGACCTATCAGAACCCGCCCCAGCGCACCTACGCCCAGGAGCTCTCGCTCCACACGGCCTTCGGCGGGGAGACCTGCACCGGCGAGACGCCGCTGCGCACCAACTGCACGGCCATCCTTCGCGAGGGCGCACAGCACCACCTGGCCTGGCTCAACAGCAGCTACTCCCCCGCGATGCTCGAGGCCTGGAAGGCCGGAGGTTGCTACCCCGAGGTGTCGCGCTCCATGGGCTACCGCCTGCAGCTCGATGGCGTGACGCACGACCCGCAGGTCGCGCGTGGCGGGACCGTCATGGTGGCGGTGGATCTGCGCAACGTCGGCTGGGCCCGGGTCTTCAGCACGCGCAAGCTGCTGGTGACGTTGCGCCACCGGCTCTCCGGGCAGCAGATCAGCGCCGAGGCCGGCCCTCTGAGGGTGCTGATGCCTCAGGCGAAGTCGACGACCCGGCTGAGCGTCCCGGTGGCGATTCCCCTGGAGGCCCAGGCGGGTGACTACGACCTCTACCTCAGCGCGCCAGATGTCTTCGCGGCCACCGCGGGCGATGCGCGGTTCGCCCTGCGCTTTGCCAATGCGGACGACACCCGTCTCGGGCAGGTCTGGGACCCGACCACGGCCCGCTTCCGGGTCGGCACCACGCTCACGGTTCAGTGAGGTGCCGTTTCTTTGCCGGGGGCAACCCGTCGGAGATTTTTTCTCCTGCTCTCTCCTTCGAAAGCCACGACCCCATGCCCTCACCCATCGAGCCTCCCCGGATCCGTGTCCTGTTCATCTTGAATTCCCTCTGCGTGGGAGGTGCCGAGCGGCAGGTGGTGTCCCTGATCAACCGACTCGACCGGCGCCGCCATGAGGTCTCGCTGGTCTGCGTGAAGGAGGAAGGCCCGCTGCGCGACCAGCTCGAGGCCGGCAGTTGCCCCGGGGGTGTCCATGTTCTCGGGGTTCGCAAGGGCCTCGAGTGGCAGGCCTTGCGCGACCTTGGCCGGCTCATCGACGAACGGCAGATCGACGTGATCGTCTGCACCAACATGTACGCGCTGCTCTACGCCTGGCTGACCCGCTGGCTGTGCCGGCGCCGGCCGCGGGTGGTGGAGGTGTTCCACACGACCGATGTCGGATCCGCGAAGGAACGCTGGGCCATGCGCCTGTACCGACCGCTGGTCCGCAGCGCCGACCTGCTGGTCTATGTCTGCCATGCCCAGGCCCGGCACTGGCGGCAGCGTGGACTGCAGGCCCGGCAGGAGGTCGTCATCCACAACGGCATCGACACCCGGCGCTTCGCGGATATCTGGAGCGACGGTGAAAAGCAGGCCTTGAGGAAGTCGCTGGGCCTGCCCGAGACCGGCTATGTGGTGGGACTGTGCGCCGTGATGCGGCCCGAGAAAGCCCATGGCGACCTGCTGGCCGCGCTGGCGCGCCTGCGCGACGAGGGGCTGCAGGTCTGTGGCCTGTTGATCGGCGACGGCCCCCTGCGGGCGTCGATCCAGGCGCAGATCGACGCCCTCGGCCTCGGCGATCAGGTCCGCATCACCGGGCTGCTGGACGATGTGCGCCCGGCGATCGCCTGCTGCGACCTCATGGCGCTCACCTCCCACGCCGTCGAGACCTTCTCGATCGCCGCGCTCGAGGCGATGACGCTGGGCAAACCCATGGTCATGAGCGACATCGGAGGCGCCGCGGAACTGGTGACCCCGGGCGACAACGGCCTGCTCTACCCGGGCGGGGACGTCGACGCGCTGACCCATTGCCTGCGGGAGTTCGCCGACCCGGCCCTGCGGCAGGCCGCAGGCCGCCGGGCGGCGGCCCTGATGCGGGAGCGTTTTGATATCGACCCCATGGTGCGCGGCTACGAGCGCGTCTTCACCAGGTTCGCGGCCCGCCCGGCTTCGGCCAGCTACTCGACGGTGGTGTTGACCGACTGAAGGATCCTCACCAGCTCGTCGAGCACGGCAGGATCCTTCAGCCCCGGATCGGGCATCAGGGTTCCCGGCGCGAAGGCGTTGGGGTTGGCCAGGAAGGCACGCAAGCTCTCGGCATCCCAGGGGCCTTTGCGCTGGCGCAGGGCGCTGGAGTAGCCGCTGAACTC
>CAISYQ010000258.1 GCA_903889735.1 uncultured Methylibium sp. | reverse complement strand
CGTGTGGCATCCACATGCCCGGCCCCGGCCACCAGCAGCACCACGCGGTCCGGGGCGGCGAGCGAGCGCAACATCTGCGCCATCGCGCGGTCGCGGGCGATCTGGATGCGGGTCATCGGCGCGAGCTGGGATGCGGGCAGCAGGCCGCAGTGGCCGTCGCGCACGTCGTCCTGCAACTGCTGGCGCACGGCCGGGCCAACAAGGCGGTCGAGTGTGGCGTCGCGCATGGCCTCGCGCATCGCCGTGCGCGGCAGGTTGGCGCCGACCACCGGCACGCCCTTGCGCACCGCGGCCATGGCGATGGGGCCGTAGACCGACCAAGGCCAGCCGGCCGCGTCCCAGGCCAGGGCCTCGCGCACCTGGGCCTCGCTGGCGTCGCGCGGCAGGCCGTCGGTGCGGTGGCCCTGCTCGGCCATCTCCAACGCCACCGCCGCCAGCCGGCCTTGGCCGGCCAGGCGCGCCACCACCTGGGCCGAGAGGTGCTGGTGCTCTGGCGCGTCATGCTGCTCGCCGAGCAGCAGCAGCGCGGCGTGAGGCCAGCCGGGGTCGTGTGGCCCGGTTTCGAAGGGCAGGGCGCTGCGGCCGACCTGGGCGCAGCCCGACAGACCGAGCGCGAGCAGCAGGGCGGCCGCAGTCAAGGCTGCGCACCGGCGTCGCCGCGCCAGCCGGTCCTCGCCACGCGATGGCGGCGGCCCGCCGTCAGGCCCGGCCCGCCCCGACCTGGTGGCAGGCCACGCCGTCCGCATCCCTGCCCAGGGCCTGGGTTGCGTCATGGAGGCCATGGCCTGATCACCCTCAGCGGTGCTTGGCCATCACCGAGCGGAACAGCTCCGGGATGCCGACATCCCGCGGCCCGGACACCAGCTCGAAGGACTCGCCGGCGGCGATCCACCCCGGCTCGCGCACCGCGAGGTAAAAGCCACAGTAGCCCGACTGCAGCATCAGCTTGCTGGCCTGGCTGAAGCCCATCACCGCGTTGAACTTGAAGCAGGGCTGGCGCGGTGCCTGCACGGCCAGCGCGCAGCGGGGAAAGCGCAGCAGGTCGCCGACCCAGGCGCCGGACTCCAGCAGCCCGGTGATCGTGAGGTTCTCGCCCAGGAAGCCGTGCGGCAGCGCCTCGTCCCACAGCGAGACCTGCGCCTGCGCCCGCACCGTGCGCCAGAAGGGGTAATGCTCGGCCGGGTAGGCATAGACCGCCTTGTCGAGCCCGCCATGCAGGCTGGGGTCGGCCTGCTCGTCGGCCAGCGCCTCGGTCGACAGGCCCATCCGCCGCACGGCGACGTCGCCCTCCACGCTGCGCTTGCCGATGGCGCTCATCACGTTGCGATCGCCCACCCGCAGCAGCCGGGCGGCGGCGAGGTTGACGCTGAGGACGCGGCGGTCGGTCATGGGGTGGGGGCGCTGCTGGCGGGCGATGGTAAGGCGGCGCCATCGTTCGCTGACCCGACACGCACGGCGGCCGCGCGGCCCTCCACCGCCACCGCCTTGAAGCTCGCCACCAGCGCCTGCCCTGGCGCCACGCCCAGGGTGTGGATCGAACGCTGCGTCACCAGCGCCCAGAGTCGCTCGCCAGCCGCCCCGCCCGGCGCCCGGGCCAGCTCCACGGCCGCATAGGGTGGCTCGCGCTCCACCACCCGCAGCACCGTGCCATGGAGCTGGTTGCTGGCGCTCGAGCCCAGCACCTCGCGCTGCAGCGCGACATCGCGGGCGCGGATCCGCAGCCGCACGGCGGTGCCCACCGGCGCGGACCGGGAGGCGGTCTCAAGGGCGGCTGGGGTGGCGGTTTGCGGCGATGCTTGAGTGGTGGCGGAGGCGGCTTCCACGGCTGTTTTCAGACCCGACTCATCGGTGATTTCAGGGGCCACCGCGGCTGGCCCATGGATCTCGATCCGCGGCACCGTGATCCGCTGGCCGGCGACCTCCACCTCGCTGAGCTGCCAGCCGTCCAGCTGCGCCGCCACCCGGCCGGCCAGCACGCTGCCCGACTCGAAGCGGCCGACCAGCGGCCCGAGGGTCAGGTCGCTGAGCAGCTCCAGCGCGGGGCCGCTGGCGGCCACCGCGCCCTCGGCCATCAACACCACCCGGTCGGCCAGGCGCATGACCTCGTCCATCTGGTGGGTCACGTAGAGGATGGGCAGATTCAGGCGCTGGGGCAGCGCGGCCAGGTAGCCCAGCAGCTCCTGCCGACGCGGCGGGTCGAGCGAGGCCAGCGGTTCGTCCATCAGCAGCGCGCGCGGCTTGCACAGCAAGGCCCGGCCCAGCGCCACGCGCTGGCGCTCGCCGCCCGAGAGTTCATGTGGCCGACGCGCCAGCAGCGGCGCCAGGCCGAGCAGACCGACCACTTCGTCCAGCCCTGGCCCTGCCGCATCGGCCGGCGCACGCGCGGCGCCGTAGAGCAGGTTGGCGCGCACGCTGCGATGAGGGAAGAGCCGCCCGTCCTGGAACACCAGACCCAGCCCGCGCCGCTCGGGCGGCAGGTCGGTGCCGGCTCCGGCGTCGAACAGCACCCGGCCGTCCAGCACGATGCGGCCCGCGTGCGGTCGCAGCAACCCGGCCGCCGCCTGCAGCACCGTGCTCTTGCCCGCGCCGCTGCGCCCGATCAGCGCGGTGATGCCCTGCGGCGGTACCTCCAGCCGCGCCGTCACCGCCAAGGCGCCGCGCGGAACGGTGATGTCGATGAACAGGCTCACCGCGCCGGCCCCAGCCAGCGCGCCATCCGGCGGTGGCTCCACTGCGCCAGCGCCAGCGCCGCCAGCGCCAGCGCCACCGACAGCCCCACCAGCCGCAGCGCGGCGGCCTCGCCGTCGGCGCTCTGCAGCGCGCTGTAGATCGCCAGCGGCAGGGTCTGCGTCTGCCCCGGCACGTTGGAGACGAAGGTGATGGTCGCGCCGAACTCGCCCAGCGAGGCCGCAAAGCCCAGCACCGCGCCCGACAGCAGGCCCGGCGCCGCGAGCGGCAGCGTCACGCTCGCGAAGGCATCGAGCCTCGAGGCGCCGAGCGTGCGCGCGGCGTCCTCCAGGCCGCGGTCCACCGCCTCCAGCGCCTGCCGCACCGCGCGCACCATCAGTGGCAGCGCCATCACCGCGGCGGCCAGCACGGCGCCGCGGAAGGTGAAGACCAAGGTGATGTCGAACTGGTCGTGCAGCCAGCGGCCGATCGGCCCCTGCCGACCGAAACCGACCAGCAGCGCGTAGCCGATCACCACCGGCGGCAGCACCAGCGGCAGGTTGACCAGCGCCTCCAGCAGCGCCTTGCCCGACCAGCGGCCGCGCGCCAGCACCAGCGCCAGCGCCAGCGCGACGGGCAGGCTCAGCAGGGTCGCGGCGGTCGCGACCTGCAGGCTGAGCCAGAGGGCCTGAAGCTCGATGTCGGTCATGGGTGGATGGGCGCCCTGCGGGGGTCAGGGCGTCTCGGCGAGGCGTTGCTCATCGGTGGATGATGGCACCGGGCCCGCTCAGGGCAGCGTGAAGCCGGCCGCCTCCCACAGGGGCCGGGCCTGGGCGCTGGACAGGTGGTCCAGGAAGCGCTGCGCCCCCGGCCCGGCGCCGCGCAGCAGGGCGGCTGGGTAGCGGATCGGCGGGTGGCTGCTGGTGGGGAACAGGGCGGCGATCCGCACCCGGGTGGAGGCCTGTGCGTCGCTGCGGTAGGTGATGCCCAGCGGCGCCTCGCCGCGCTCGACCAGCACCAGCGCCGCGCGCACGTTGTCGGCGCGCGCCAGCCGCGGCGCCACCGCGTCCCAGCGACTCAGCGACTGCAGCGCCGCCTGGGCGTAGCGCCCGACCGGCACATGGGCGGGGTCGCCGGTGGCGATGCGGGCGTCCTGAAAGGCCATCGCGGTGTCGATCCGAAGGCGCACGGCCTCGGCCGTCTCGGGTGGCGCCAGCGACGCGGCCGTCCCGGCCCGGGCCGGTTCGATCAGCGCCAGCCGGGTCCCGGCCAGGTCGCGACGGCTGCCGGCGACCAGTGACCCGCCCTTCTGCAGCAGGTCCATCCAGGCCGCATCGGCGCTGATGAAGACCTGGACGGGGGCGCCCTGCTCGATCTGCCGCGCCAGGGTGGAGGTGGCCGCAAAGGAAAACCGCACGCCGGTGAAACCACCCTGCCGGGCCAGCGCCTGCAGCACCTCGGTGAGGCTGGCGGCGGCGAACACCAGCACCGGCTCGTTGGCCGCCCGGGCCGCCCGCGGCGCCGTAGCCGCAAGCAGCAGGGCGGCCGGCAGCCCGCAGAGCTGGCGGCGGCGAAGGCGCAGGGCGGGGAGGTTCTTCTTCAGCATGGTCTGCGCCTCAGGCCGAGGTCGCCCTCGTACCGCTGTTGGTCGCCCCGGCCGAAGGCAGGCCCCACGACCATGCTCCCGGGCCATGGCGAGCGGCAAGCGGCGCAAAGACGAAGCTTTCGCAGTGGGGCATCGTTCAAGCGGGCATCTTAAGCAACAGGGTTCTCGATCAGGCGGGCGGGGCGCGATGCGAAGCGATGTGATGGAGGTGGCGCCGGCCCATGGGCCGGCGCCGGG
>CAISYQ010000257.1 GCA_903889735.1 uncultured Methylibium sp. | reverse complement strand
GGGCCCGTGTGAGCACGCCGGGGCGCAGCAGCACCGGGCGACCGCGCGAGCAGTCGACGATGGCGGCTTCGATGCCGAGCGCGCCGTCGCCCCCGTCCAGGAGGGTCAGCGCCTCGCCAAACTCCGATCGCACATGGGCGGCGCAGGTGGGGCTGATGCGCCCGAAGCGGTTGGCGCTGGGTGCCGCCACGCCCGGTATTCCGGCCTGGGCGGCTGCGCGCAGCAGCGCCTGCGCCACCGGGTGGGCTGGGCAGCGCAGGCCGATGGTGTCCTGCCCGCCCGCGGCGGCGGCGGCCACGCCGGCGCGGCGCGGCACGATCACCGTCAGCGGCCCCGGCCAGAAGGCGGCCATCAGGCGCTCGGCCAGCGGCGGCAGCTCGGCGGCAAAGAACGCCGCCGCCGCCGCGTCGGCCACATGGACGATCAGCGGGTGGTCGGCCGGCCGGCCCTTGGCGGCGAAGACCTGCGCGACCGCCGCATCGTCGTCGGCCCGGGCGCCCAGGCCGTAGACGGTCTCGGTCGGGAAGGCCACCAGCCGGCCGGCGGCGAGCTCGCCCGCGGCGACCGCGATCGCGTCGGCGCTTGTGTCGATTGCTGCGCCGGGGGTCATTTCAGGGGTCGAGTCAGACATCGCGTCGACCGCGCGCCGCCTCAGAAGGGCGCGATGCCCAGCAGCGCGGCGGCCTGCAGCGCCGCATCCTGGGCTGCCTCGGGCGTGGCCGCCGTCAGGGTCAGGTGGCCCATCTTGCGGCCCGGCCTGGCGCCAGCCTTGCCGTAGAGGTGCAGGTGGGCGCCGGGGAGGGCCAGCACGCCGACCCAGTCGGGCGTGCGCTCTCGGCCCTGGGGGTCGAACCACAGGTCGCCCAGCAGGTGGAGCATCACCGCGGCCGAATGCTGGCGCGGCGCGGGCAGTGGCAGGCCGGTCATGCAGCGCACCTGCAGCTCGAACTGCGAGACGTCGCAGGCGTCGATGCTGTGGTGGCCGGAGTTGTGCGGGCGCGGCGCCATCTCGTTGGCCACCAGCTGCAGGCCGCCCAGGCCGTCGTCGAGCACGAAGAACTCGACGCACAGCACGCCGACATAGCGCAGCCCCTCGGCGATGCGGCGGGCGGCGTCCAGTGCCTGTCCGGCCAGCGCCTCGCTCACGCCCGGCGCCGGCACGGTGGTGACCGCCAGGATGCCATCGCGGTGCAGGTTGCGCTGCACCGGCAGGGTGACGATCTCGCCATGCGCGCTGCGCGCCAGCACCACGCTGATCTCGAAGACCAGCGGCAGCAGCTGCTCCAGCACGCAGGGCGCCTGCGCCAGCGTCTGCCAGGCGGCGGCCAGCGCCTCTCGGGTGGCGACCCGGATCTGGCCTTTGCCGTCGTAGCCCAGGCGCGCGGTCTTGAGGATGCCCGGCAGCAGCGCGTCGGGCACAGCGGCCAGCTGCTCGGCGGTCTCGATCAGCGCATGGGGCGCGCAGGGCACGCCGCAGGCAACGAAATGCTGCTTCTCGCGGGCGCGGTCCTGGCAGGTCGAGACCGCCTCGAAGTCGGGCGCCGCCGGCAGGTGGGCGCCCAGCGTGTAGAGGGCGCCGGCGGGGACGTTCTCGAACTCCACCGTGATGGCCGCGCAGCGGCGCAACATCTGCGCCAGGCCCTGCTCGTCCAGGTAGTCGGTCTGCACATGCACATGCGACACCAGCCCGGCCGGGCTGGCGACGTCGGGGTCGAGCACGGCGGTGAAGTAGCCCAGGCGCTGCGCAGCATGGACAAACATGCGGCCGAGCTGGCCGCCGCCCATCACGCCGAGCGTGGTGGCCTGGGCGCCGGCGTCCACGGGGGCCGGCAGGATGGTCTTGTAATGGGTCATGTCAGGAATGAGGGAGCGGGGTCCGCCGCATTGGCCGTGACCACCGGGCTGCTGCAGGGGCCGGATCGGTCAGGACAGCCGAAGCGGCCATGGGGAGCAGGGCGATGGGGTTCAGCCGCCGGGCGCGGGCAGCTCGGCGCTCATGGCGCGGGCGGCCTCGGTCTGGCGGGCGCGGAAGGCGTCGAGCCGCTCGCGCAGGCCGGCGTCCTCATGCGCCAGCATCGCCACCGCGAACAGGGCCGCATTCGCCGCCCCGGCGGCGCCGATGGCGAAGGTGGCGACCGGCACGCCCTTGGGCATCTGGACGATGCTGTGCAGCGAATCGACGCCCTGCAGGTGCTTGCCCGGCACCGGCACGCCCAGCACCGGCACGGGGGTCTTGGCCGCCAGCATGCCAGGCAGGTGGGCGGCGCCGCCCGCCCCGGCGATGAGGGCGCGCAGACCACGGCCGCGGGCCGTTTCGGCGTAGCGGAACATGTCGTCGGGCATGCGGTGGGCCGAGACGACCTTGGCCTCGAAGGGCACGCCGAACTCGGTGAGAATGAGGGCAGCGTGCTGCATGACCTCCCAATCGCTGCGGGAGCCCATCACCACACCGATCACCACGCCGGTCAGGGAATTGCCTGCGCTCACAGCCGCTCCGGGTCAGGAAATACCCGGATTGTAGGCGGGGGCTTGGTTTTGGGCCCACCGGCCGCACCTCACACCACATGATCGACATCACCCTCCAGAACCTCGAAACCGACTTGGTCCAGGCCTCGATCGACACCCCGGTGCTGCTCGACATCTGGGCACCCTGGTGCGGCCCCTGCCGCCAGCTCGGCCCCCTGCTCGAGAAGCTCGAGGTCGCCTACGCCGGGCGCTTCATCCTCGCCAAGCTCAACAGCGACGACCAGCCTGACATCGCCGGCCAGCTCAGCCAGGCCTTCGGCGTGCGCTCCATCCCCTTCTGCGTGATGTTCGTTGGCGGCCAGCCGGTCGACGGCTTCGTCGGCGCGCTGCCGGAGGCGCAGATCCGCGAATTCCTCGACAAGCATGTGCCCAGCGCCGACGAGCTGGCCGCCGGCGAGGAGGCCGAGGTCGCCGAGCAGCTGGCGGCCGAGGGCGACACCGACTCGGCCCTCACCAAGCTGGGTGATGCACTGGCCATCGCACCGCACGACGACGCCATCCGCGCCGATTACGTCAAGCGACTGCTGGAAGCCGGCCTCACGGCCGAGGCTCAGCAGGCCTACGGGCCGCTCGCGCCCAAGGCCATCGCCGACGCCCGCGCCAGCGCGCTGGGGCTGTGGCTGGAGGCCTGCCTGTCGGCCTCGGCCTCCACGGCCCGCAGCGCCGAACAACTGGCCGCCGCCATCGCCTCCGACCGGCGCGACTTCGCCGCGCGCTTCGAACGCGCCCAGGCCCTGCTGGCCGGGCAGCATTTCACCGAGGCCATGGACGAGCTGCTGGAGATCCTGATGCGCGACAAGGCCTGGAGCGAGCAGCTTGCCCGCAAGCTCTACGTCGCCATCCTGGAGCTGCTGACCAAGCCCGCCCCCAAGCCCGCCGCCGCCGAGGCCAAAGGCACGCTGGAGATCGCCGGCAAGACCGCCACCGTCGCCACCGACCCGGTGCTCGACAGCTACCGGCGCAAGCTCAGCATGGTGCTGTTCTGACCGGCGCCTGAGCGCCGGTTGAGCCCGGCCCCACCGCCGCGAAGCGGGGGCACCCCCTTCCGAAAGCGGACCCAACCGCCCCCGGGTGGTAGCCACGCGCGAATTCAATCCGCCTCGGTCGCCCCCAACGCGCGGTCCAGCCGCGCCACCCAGAGGGTCTGCTGCGCCAGCAGCGCCCGCCAATGGTCGGCAGAGGGGGAGTGGTGCGAGGCACCGCGCTGGCGCGCCACCTCGTCACCGCAGGCCTGGTAGACCTGGATCAGCCGGCAGCGGGCCGCGGCGCGGTCGTCCGGGTCATCGAGCGCGGCCAGACCCAGCTCGGCTTCGCCCGCCCGCTCCAGGGCGCGCCCGCCTTGCCCCCGCAACGCCTCGCAGCGCGCCATGTCGGCGAGCAGCAGCGCCGCCCGGCCCTGCAGGCCCTGCGCCAGACCGGCCTCGAAATGCTCGGTGAAGAGCGTCAGCGCCTCATCGGCCCGGCCCTGGATGGTGAGTAACTGCGCCTGCATCAGCGGGTGCAGCAGGCTCAGCGAGCTGGTGCCCACCATCCGGTCGAAGCGTTCGGTGGATTCGGCGCCCCGCGCCGCATCGGCCGACTGCCGGGCCAGGTCCTCGGGGCTGAGCGGCTCGCGCAGGCCAACCACGGCCTGGGCCTCGGTCTCGCGCTGGAGGTTGACCTCGATCGCGAAGCGGTTGAAGAGAATGGCGCTCATCATCGCCTCGTCGCCCTCGGCCAGTGCATGCTGGCGGGCGTGGTGGTACCAGGGCTGGGCCCGGTCCATGCGCCCACCCCAGTGGTAGCCCTGGGCGGCCACCAGGCAGGCGCGGGCGCGAGCGCCATGGTCCTCGGGGGTGCTGAGCGCCAGGGCCTGGCGCAGGCGCTGCTCCATGGCGTCGCCGTCGTGCTCGACATAGTCCAGCAGCGCCAGCCAGGCCGCGCTCAGGGCCTGCAACGGGCGCAGCCGCGCGGCGGCGCTGAGCGAGTAGGCGCGCAGCAGCTTGTCGCGGCAGCCGGTGTCGAGCTTGTCGTGGTAACCGATCAGGCCCTCGGCCAGCGACAGCCAGGCGCTGACACCGACATCGGGCTCGGCGCGGAACTTGGCGCGCAACGAGGCCACCTCGCGGCGGGCCTGCTCGATCTCGCCCTGGCGCGCCAGCAAGCCTGCCAGCTCGGCCCGCAGGCGCCCGGTGGCGACCCAGTCGCCCGTCGCGGCGCGCAGGGCGTCCT
>CAISYQ010000256.1 GCA_903889735.1 uncultured Methylibium sp. | reverse complement strand
GGCACCTACACCCTGCGGCTGCGCGAGCTCTACAGCGGCCAAGCCGACCCGATGCAGTCGGCGCAGTGGTATTTGCCCGCATTGGGGCTGGACCGGCTCAACGGCTTGATCACCGGCGCAGGCATCACCGTGGGCATGGTCGACGATGGCATCGACACCTCGCACCCAGACCTGCAAGCGCGAATCGACTTTGCGCTGGCTTATGACGCGCAGTTCAGTACGCAGGACGGTAACCACAAGTCGGTCTTTGACGCTCATGGCACGGCGGTGGCTGGGATCATCGTCGCGGCTCAGAACAACCAGACCGGCATCGTCGGCATCGCGCCGGACGCACAAATCGTCTCGACTAGAGTGGCCTGGACTTACGACCAGATCACCAACGCGCTCGGCCACCAATATCAATTCGACATCAGCAACAACAGCTGGGGCGCGTGCAGTCCTTTCTCGGACAACTTCAACAGCACGGCGCTGACCTTCGCCTACGAAGCCTTGCGCAAGGGGGTTGAGGACGGTCGAGAGGGCCTGGGCACAGTGTTCGTTTTCTCGGCCGGCAACAGCGCTGGCGCAGGCGACAACACCAACCACCACAACTTCCAGAACGCCCGCGAAGTGATCACTGTGGCCGCGGCCAATGCCGACGGCAGCGTGGCGAGCTTCTCCACGCCGGGCGCCAGCGTGCTGGTGGGCGCTTACGGCGTTGACTTGCTGACGACAGACCGGCACCAGACCGGCCTGGGATACAACCTCAGCAGCGGCTACACCAGCTTCAGCGGCACCTCGGCCGCAGCGCCCGTGGTCTCAGGCGTTGTGGCGCTGATGCTCGAGGCGAATCCGCTGCTGGGCTATCGCGACGTGCAGGCGATCCTGGCGCTTTCGGCCAGCCACCCGGATTCGCTGAGCTGGAAAACCAACGCCGCGACCAACTTCAACCTCGGCGGCATGTTGTTCAACGACCAGCTCGGCTTCGGTCTGGTCGATGCCTATGCCGCGGTGCAACTGGCCGACACCTGGACATCGACCGATACCGCGATCAACGAGGTCGTCAGTTCTGCCCGCGCCTTTGGACTGCAAGTGGCGATCCCCGATGACGAGGGGGCATTTACCAAGACCTTCCACATCGATGGCGCGATCAAGGTCGAACATGTCGAGCTCGGTATCGACCTGCGCCACACCCGCTTGGGCGATCTGGTGATCGAGCTGACCTCGCCCAGCGGCACGGTGTCCACGCTGATGAACCGCCCGACCGTCAATGCCGAGCAGCCCTTTGGCTTGAGCGGCACCGACAGCGGCGTGCCGACCCACCTGGTCTGGGACTTGTCGAGCGTGCAATTCTGGGGTGAGCAGGCTGTCGGCGACTGGACGGTGACGGTGCACGATGTGCGGGCTGAGGAGACCGGCACGCTGGCCAGCTTGTCGCTGCGGGTCTATGGCGCACGCGACGACGGCAATGACACCTACGTGTTCACCGAGGAAGGATTCCACAGCGCCACCGCAGCCGTCTTGCAGGACGAGACCGGCAACGACACCATCAACGCCTCGCCGATGCTGCACGACATGCTGATCGACCTGAAGACCGGTCTGATCGCAGCTGAAG
>CAISYQ010000255.1 GCA_903889735.1 uncultured Methylibium sp. | reverse complement strand
TTACCGGGTGTGGCACGGGGTAACAAGGCGTGAACCGGGTCCGCGCGGCAGAGCCAGCGCATGCCGCGGTCAGGGTGTGACCCGGGGGCCCGCCTGCGGCGGGCGGGACTCAGCAGCGGATGCCGACGTGCAGCGCCACCACGCCAGCGCTGAGGCTGTGAACGTCCACATGGCCGAAGCCCGCAGCCTTCATCATCGCCTTCAGCTCCTGGGGGCCGGGGTGCATGCGGATGGATTCGGCCAGGTAGCGGTAGCTCTGGGCATCGCCCGCCACCCATTGGCCGAGCCGGGGCAGCACGCTGAAGGAGTACCAGTCGTAGACCTTCTCCAGCGGCGCGGCCACCTTGGAAAACTCCAGCACGAGCAGCCGGCCGCCGGGCTTGAGCACGCGACCCATCTCGGCCAGCGCGCCGTCCTTGTGGGTCATGTTGCGCAGACCGAAGGCGACGGTCACGACGTCGAAGCTGGCATCGGCAAAGGGCAGGTGTTCAGCGTCACAGACGGTCGTGGGGAGCACCAGGCCCTCGTCGGTGAGCCGGTCGCGGCCGGTGCGCAGCATGGCCTCGTTGATGTCGGTGTGGACCACCACGCCCTGCTCCCCGACCTGCCGCGCGAAGGCACGGGCCAGGTCACCGGTGCCGCCGGCGATATCAAGCACCCGGTGGCCCGGCCGCACGCCGGCCACGGCCACCGTGTAGGCCTTCCAGGCGCGGTGCAGACCCAGGGACATCAGGTCGTTCATCACGTCGTACTTCGACGCCACGGCATCGAAGACGCCGCGCACGCGGGCCTGCTTCTCGGACTCGTCGACCGACTCGAAACCGAAATGGGTGCGGCTCATCGGTTCAGCCCGGGGCGCTGGTCAGTGGGAATGGCCGCAGGAGGAGCCGCCCGCCTCGACCATGGGGGCGTCGCGGTTTGCGCCGGCCGCAGCGAGCCGGTCGAGGTAGTCCTGCCACAGCAGCTCCTGCCTCGCGCCGAGGTGGTAGAGGTAGTCCCAGGCGAAGAGACCGGAGCTGTGGCCATCGGAGAAGGTGGGCTGGACCGCGTAGTTGCCCACCGGCTCGAGCGAGACGATCTCGACATGCCGCTTGCCGGTCTGCAGCACCTCCTGCCCCGGGCCATGGCCCTGCACCTCGGCCGAGGGTGAGTAGACCCGCAGCAGCTCGAAGGGCAGCTTGAAGTGTGCGCCATCCGAGTAGGCGATCTCCAGGATGCAGGACTGCTGGTGCACCGTGAGCGCGGTCGGGATGGGGGTGTCTTTGTTCAGGCCGGCCATGGGAATCCTTGGAGCACCACCGCGGGATTGCAGGCGGCGCGGGGTTGAAGCGCGATGAACGGGGCGGTAAAAAAATCCCGCTGAAACGTCCCGCCAGTTTAGTCGCGCTGGCCGATCACGCCGACACCGCCTCCGCCAGCGCGGCAGCGATGCGTGCGTCCAGCACCTCCAGCGGCACCGCCAGCCGGGAAACCGCCGGGGGGACCACGACGCGCTGCGGCGCGCCCCAGACCGGCTGAGGGAAATGGCTGTCCCAGT
Source organism: uncultured Methylibium sp. (assembly GCA_903889735.1). Classification (GTDB taxonomy): domain Bacteria; phylum Pseudomonadota; class Gammaproteobacteria; order Burkholderiales; family Burkholderiaceae_C; genus Methylibium. The sequence goes on along the minus strand of CAISYQ010000255.1, from coordinate 885 downwards.
CAAAGCGGGCGATCACATGCCAGTGCAGATGCGGCACGACATTGCCCAGGCTCGCCAGGTTGATCTTGGTGGGCCGCAGCGCCTCGCGCAATACGGTCTCGACCTTGGCCACGGTCTGCATCAGCAGGCTGCGGTGCGCCGGGACCAGGTCGGTCCATTCGGCCACATGCTCGTTCCAGACCACGCGGTAGAAGGCGGGGAAATCGGCTTCCTCGGCGCGGATCACGCGGTAGAGCGGGGTGCGGAGCACCGGGACGCCACCCTCCTGCGCACAGAGTGGGCAACCGGACGCGTCGATCACACCAGCACCCGCTCGATGCCGCCCGCGTTGGCCCGCTCGACATAGCCCGGCAGCCAGTCCTCGCCGAGGATGCGCCGCGCCATCTCGACGACGATGTAGTCGGCCTCCAGCAGCCCGTTGCTCAGGTCGTCGCGGTAGCGGGACAGGCCCTGAACGCAGCTCGGGCAGGAGGTCAGGATCTTGACCGGGCCGGTGGCTGGCGCGGCCCCTGGCGTGCTGGCCATCAGTGCGGCCAGCGCGGTCTCGTCGCGGCGGAGTTCCTCCTCCTTGCGGAAGCGGATCTGGGTGGAGATATCGGGCCGCGTGACGCCGAGCGTGCCGCTCTCGCCGCAGCAGCGCTTGCTCTCCAGCACGTTCGCGCCCACCAGCGCCTTGACCGTCTTCATCGGCTCCTGCAGCTTCATGGGGCTGTGGCAGGGGTCGTGGTACAGGTAGCCCGCCGCCGCCTGATCACCCAGGGTGATGCCCTTTTCCAGCAGGAACTCGTGGATGTCGATGATGCGGCAGCCAGGGAAGATGTCCTGGAACTGGTAGCCCTGGAGCTGGTCGTAGCAGGTGCCGCAGCTCACCACCACGGTCTTGAT
>CAISYQ010000254.1 GCA_903889735.1 uncultured Methylibium sp. | reverse complement strand
GTGACCTCGGGGTGGAACTGCACCGCGTAATAGCCGCGCGACTCGTCGGCCATGCCGGCGATCGGGCAGCTCGGCGTGCTGGCCATCAGCTTGAAGCCGGGGGGCAGCGCGGTGACCTTGTCACCGTGGCTCATCCAGACCTTGAGCATGCCGTGGCCTTCGGGGGTGGCGAAGTCCTCCAGGCCCTCCAGCAGGCGGGTGTGGCCGCGCGCCCTGACCTCGGCATAGCCGAACTCGCGGTGGTCACTCCATTCGACGGTACCGCCAAGCTGGGTGGCCATGGTCTGCATGCCGTAGCAGATGCCGAGCACCGGCACACCACTGTCCCAGACCGCCTGCGGCGCCCGCAGTTCCTGGTCTTCATAGGTGGAGGCATGGCTGCCGCTCAAGATGATGCCGCGCGCGCCGAATCCCCGGATGAAGTCCTCGGAGACGTCGTTCGGATGAATCTCGCAGTAGACATGCGCCTCGCGCACGCGGCGCGCAATCAGCTGCGTGACCTGGGAGCCGAAATCGAGGATCAGGATCTTGTCGTGCATGGCGGGGTCGTCGTGGAGGACAGTCGTTCAGGCCGCGGCGTCGCGGGCCGGCAGGCGGGCGCTGCGCCGCTCGCGCGCAAAGTGGCGCGCCGCAAACACCAGCGAGATGATCTGCAGCGCCGCGCAGAAGAAGAAGGGCACACCCAGGCGCCAGTCGCTGCGGGGCAGGTCCGACACCAAGGCGAGCAAGGGTGCGCCGATCAAGGGCGCGGTCACGGCCATCAGGCTGTTGAGCGAGGAGAGCGCGCCCAGCGTGCGCCCCTGGGTCTGGGTGTCGGCGGCATTGGACACGATGCCCTGCAGCGCTGCGCTGATGGCAAAGCCCAGCATGTTCACCGCCATCACCGCGTACATCATCCAGCCCTCGGTGGCCAGGCCCCAGAGCAGGTAGCCCGACGCCGATGAAACCAGCCCGGCCAGCACCAGGCTCTGCGGCGTCATGAGGCGCAGCAGGTGGCGCAGCAAGCCGCCCTGCACCACCGCCGAGACGACGCCCACGGCAAACAGGGACCAGCCGTTCTCGCTCGGCCCCCAGCCGAACTTGAAGCTGGTGTAGAGCACCCAGATCGTGTGCAGCGTCATCTGGGCCAGGGCGCTGCAGGCCAGCACCACCACCAGCGAGCCGATGCCTTGCAGCGCCGCGAGCCGTTTCAGGGCAGTGACCGGGTGGGTGTCGCGCCAGGCAAAGGGTCGACGCCGATCCGCCGGCAGGGATTCGGGCAGCACGAAGTAGCCGTAGAGCAGGTTCAACAGCGCCAGCGCCCCGGCGGCATAGAAGGGCAGGTGCAGGTCGATGGCGCCGAGCAGACCGCCAGCCACCGGCCCGAGGATGAAGCCCAGACCGAACATCGCGCCCAACAGGCCGAAGCGGCGCGCCCGGTCAGCGGGAGCGGTGATGTCGGCCACATAGGCCTGGGCAACCGCCACATTGGCCTGCAGCCCCCCGCCCAGAAAACGCACCAGCACCAGCATCCAGAGCGATGTGGCCAGCGCGGTCGCCAAGAAGCTGAGGGCCATGCCACCAAAGCCCAGCAGCAGCACCGGGCGCCGACCGTAGCAATCGGAGAGCGCGCCCAGGACCGGCGAGCTGAAGAAGTTCGCGAAGGCGAAGGCGAAGGCGATCAAGCCGTACCAGTAGGCCTGACCGGCCTGCCCGGTCGCAAGACTGCCGACCAGGGCCGGCAGCACCGGCAGGATGAGACCGATCGACACCATGTCGATCAGCACCGTCACCAGGATGAAGGGCATGGCCGCCTCCCGGCCGCGCACCGCTGCAGCGCCGAGCAGGGGACCGCTCACGCTGTGCCTGTGCAAAACCCGGACCGCCCCAGGGTCGGGACGGCCCTCAGCCCGGCCCCGCGCGGGGCGGTGGGGGCGGCGGCGTCAGTCCGCACGGTAGTTGGGCGCTTCCTTGGTGATCTGCACGTCGTGGACATGGCTCTCGCGGATGCCCGCCGAGGTGATCTCGACGAATTCGGCGCGCTCGTGGAGCTCCTCGACGCTGGCGCAGCCGCAGTAGCCCATCGCAGCGCGCAGCCCGCCCGCCATCTGGAAGAGGATGGCGATCACCGAGCCCTTGTAGGGCACGCGGCCCTCGATGCCTTCGGGGACCAGCTTGTCGGCGTTGGGGTTGGCGCCGGTGTTGTCCTGGAAATAGCGGTCGGCGCTGCCCTGCTGCATGGCGCCGATGGAGCCCATGCCGCGGTAGCTCTTGTAGCTGCGGCCCTGGAACAGCACGATCTCGCCCGGCGCCTCTTCGGTGCCCGCGAACATGCCGCCCATCATCACGGTGCCCGCCCCGGCGGCCACGGCCTTGGCGATGTCGCCCGAGTAGCGCACGCCGCCATCGGCGATCAGGGGCACGCCGGTGCCCTTCAATGCCAGGGCGACGTTGCTGATCGCGGTGATCTGGGGCACGCCCACACCCGCCACGATGCGGGTGGTGCAGATCGAACCCGGCCCGATGCCCACCTTGACCGCGTCGGCACCCGCCTCCACCAGCGCCAGCGCTGCGCTGCCCGTGGCGATGTTGCCGCCGATCACATCGATCTGCGGAAAGTTCTGCTTGACCCAGCGCACGCGCTCGATCACGCCCTTGCTGTGGCCATGGGCGGTGTCCACCACGATGGCGTCCACACCCGCGCGGGCCAGCAGCTCGACCCGCTCCTCGGTGCCCTCGCCCACGCCCACCGCCGCACCCACGCGCAGCTTGCCCTGGGCGTCGCGGGCGGCGTTGGGGAAATTGGTCTGCTTGGTGATGTCCTTGACGGTGAAGAGACCGCGCAATTCGTTCGCGGCGTTCACCACCACCACGCGTTCGAGCTTGTGGTGGTGCATCAGCGCCTTGGCCTGCTCGAGCGAGGCCCCCTCGTTCACCGTGACCAGGCGCTCCCGCGGGGTCATGATCTCGCGCACGGGGGCGTCCAGCCGGGTCTCGAAGCGCAGGTCGCGGCCCGACACGATGCCGACCACCTTGCCTTCATCGACCACCGGGAAGCCCGAGATGCCGTGCTGGCGCGAGAGATCGATCACGTCGCGCACCCGGACTCCGGAGGAGATGGTGATCGGGTCGCGCAGCAGGCCCGACTCGTAGCGCTTGACGCGCGAGACCTCGGCGGCCTGCTGCTTGGGGCTGAGGTTCTTGTGGACGATGCCGATCCCGCCCTCCTGCGCCAGCGCGATGGCGAGCCGCGCCTCGGTCACGGTGTCCATGGCGGCGGACACCAGGGGCAGGTTCAGGGCGATGTTGCGGGAGAGGCGTGTGGCGAGCGAGGTGTCGCGCGGCAGAACCTGGGAGAAGGCGGGCACCAACAACACATCGTCGAAGGTGAGCGCTTTGCCGAGAAGGCGCATGGGGCAGGCTCCAGTCTCAAAACCAGATTATAGAAAGCCCTTGGCGGCGGGTCGGGTCGGTGCGGTCGGGCTGTGCGACCTGCCCCGAGCGGTTCAGCACAAGGCCAGCGACGCCTCACGGCCCCTTACACTGAAAGCATGCCTTGGCCTCGCACCCTTTCACCGCCCGCCTGGCTTGGCCTGTGGCTGCTGCTGGGGCTGTTTTTTTGCGGGCCGGCTGAGGCCCAGTGGAAATGGCGCGACGGCCGCGGACAGCTGCAGTACAGCGACATGCCGCCGCCCATGGGAACGCCCGAGGAGGACATCCTTCAAAAGCCCCCGGTGCCCGTGGTGCCCCGACCCGTGTTGCCCCTGCCGAATTCGTCCACGCCGGCTGCGCCCGTGACGCCCAGCCCGGGTGGGGCCTCCGGTGCGGCCGCCGCACCGCCCCTGGTCGATCCCGTCCTGGAGGCCCGCCGCAAGCAGCTCGAGCAGCAAGAGGCCGCCAAGCGCAAGGCCGATGAGGCACTGGCAGCCCAGCAGCGCGCCCGCAACTGCGAGCGCGCGGTGGCCCAGTTGCGAACCCTCGACAGCGGGCAGCGCATCTCACGCATCAACGCCCAGGGGGAGCGGGAGTTTCTGGACGACCCGACGCGCGCCCAGGAAGCCAACCTGGCGCGGCAGCAGATCGACGCCAACTGCCGCTAAGGCGGCCCTCGTTCAGGCCGCTCGCGGCGCCTTCTTGCCCAGCTGCCGCCGACCGCGCAGGCGGCGCGCTTCCTTGGGGTCCACCAGCAGAAGTCGGCAGACCTCGACACGGTCGCCATCGCGCAGGCCGTGATCCAGCGGCCGGCGACGGCCCCAGACCGACACACCCAAGCCACCCCGGCTCGGATCGGCAGACGCTGCCCCATCGGGCGGCATCGGTGCCATCCCCTCCGACAGCCCCCCCGGCAAGAGCCCGCTGGCCTGCAGCGCAAGTTCCAGGGTCGTGCCCTCGGGCAGCTCGAGTTCCCGCGACACCAGTTGGCGTGCCGCGGGGCTGTAGACCACCTGGATGCGCATCAGCGGGGATGAGCCGTCAGGCGCCGCCAGGCCGCGGCGCGCCCGGCCGACTCAGCGCGCCCCATGCACCTGCTCGGCCCGCTGCACGAAGGCATCGACCAGGGTGTTGGCGATGCGGTCGAACACGGGGCTGACGACCAGCTCGAGCGCCTTGCTGCTGAAGGCATAACGCAGCTCGAACTCCACCCGGCAGGCGCCGGGCGCATCCGCCGGCGCGGCGGGTGTGCCCAGTGGGACGAAATGCCATTGGCCTTCCAGCAGGGAGAAGGGCCCGTCGACCAGCGAGACATGGACCGAGCTGCCCGGCTCGTGGCGGTTGTGGGTGGTGAAGGCCTGGCGCACACCGCGGTAGGCGAGGTGCAGTCGCGCGGTCATGCCCTCCCCGGTCGACTCCAGCACCTCGGCGCGCTCGCACCAGGGCAGGAAGGCGGGATAGTCGGGCACACCCGTCACCAGGTCGTACATCTCCCGGGCGGAGTACCAGAGCAGGACCGAACGCTTGACGTGTTTCATGGCTTCTTAGAATCAAGCCATTCTATTGAGAGGCTCCATGGCCATCGCAGACAACAAGAAGGCCCGCTTCAACTACATCCTGGAGGAGCAGTACGAGGCGGGCGTGGTGCTCGAAGGCTGGGAGGTCAAGGCCATCCGCGAGGGCCAGGTGCAGCTGACCGATGGCTATGTGGTCATCAAGGGGGGCGAGCTGTTTCTGATCGGCTGCCGCATCAACCCGCTGCGCAACGCCTCGACCCACATCCACCCCGAGGCCGACCGCACCAAGAAACTGCTGATGAAGAAGGACGAGATCCGTCGTCTGGTCGGCAAGGTCGAGCAAAAAGGCTACACCCTGGTGCCCCTGAACCTGCACTACAAGGGCGGCCGCGTGAAGGCCGATATCGCCCTGGCCAAGGGCAAGGACATCCACGACAAGCGCGAAACCGAAAAGAAACGCGACTGGGAGCGGGAGAAGGGGCGGCTGATGAGAACGAAGGTCTCATCCAGCCCGAAGGGCTGAGCCCGGCAGGGCGGCGGTCGGTTTCAACCCGCCCGAGATTCGGCGCGAAGGACGGGTCGCCTCAGCAGGGCCATGCAGGGACGCTCGACCCAGTGGTGCAGCAGCGCCGCCGCGGCCAGGCTCGCACCCCAGGCCACCAGCAGGCCCGCGGCCTGCACCTCAGGGCTCGTGGGCAGGAATTCCGTGAACACGGCATTGACCACGAGACACACCCCGAAGTGAACCAGGAAGAGCGAATAGCTGATGCGACTGAGCCAGCCGGTCATCGCCGCCGCCAGGCCGGCGCGCTGCACGCTCAGCGACCCGGCCAGGGCCAGGGCCCCCGCGATCAGGGCGGCCAAGGCGATGCGTGATCGAAACTCCAGCAACAAGGCGAGGATCACGCCGACGGCCAGCAGCGCTGCGAGGGCGCGCACCCGGCCGCGCAGCGCCGCCGAGGGCAGCCAGGCGGCCAACACGCCCAAGCCGTAGCTTCCGAAGAAATACGGGGCGGCCACGTCCCAGTCCGGATCGCGGTTGAACACCAGCAAGGACGCCAGGGTGACCGCCAGCACGAGCCAGGCTGCGATCGGCATCGATGCGGGCAGTCGATGCTCGAGGCGGGCAGCCGTCCACAGCAGGAACAGCAGGCCGACGAACAGCTGGAAGTCGATCGCGACATACCAGACGCCCGCCGACAAGGCCTCCACGCCGACCAGGTCCTGGAGCAACAGGAGATGGATCAACACCTCACCCACCTGGGCCGCATCGGGGACCGAGTCGTGATCCAGCCAGGGACGGACCAGCGCTGAGCACGCGATCACCAGCGCCAGGGCGGCGCCGTAGGGAAGAGCGAGGCGCAGGTAGCGGTCGCCCACGACCCGCAAGGGTGATTGGCTCAGCTGCAGCCGTCCCTGGGGTGCCAGCTGCCGCGCCGCCAGGTAACCGCCGACGACGAGAAAGACCTGCACCGCCAGCCGCCCGTGCCGTGCCAGCCCCTCCATGAGCTGCGGGACCCACTCGGCGACATGGTCGGACATGGGCCCGTAGAAGGCGAGGTGGTGCAGCACGATCAGCTGTGCCGCCACGGCCTTCAGCAGATCGACCAGGGGCAGTCGCTCGAACCCCTGGCCAGGCGGCCTGGCCATTGATGTCAGAGCCATCTCACAGCGCGGTCAGCGCCTGCCCGCAATCCGCGATCAGGTCCTCCACCGCCTCGAGCCCGACCGAGAAGCGCACCAACGCCCCACCGACCGACCCGGCCTCGCCGCGCAGCGCCGCGATGTCATAGGGCACGGCCAGGCTCATCGGCCCGGCCCAGGAGTAGCCGATGCCGAAGAGCCGCAGGGCATCGACAAAGGCGTCGACACGGGCGGGCGGGTGGCGGGGATCGAAGACGACCGAGAAGAGGCCGGCGGCCGCGCTGCAGGTGGCCGCCCAGTGCGCATGGCCGGGCGAACCGTCCAAGGCAGGGTGGAGCACACGGCGCACCTCGGGCCGGGTCTGCCACCAGGCGGCCAGGCGGCGTGCCGCGGCGTCGTGGGCGGCGTAGCGCAACGCGAGCGTCGACAGCGAGCGCAGCACGGCCTCGACATCGTTCGCGCCCACGCCCAACCCCAGCCGCATGTGGGTGGCCTTGAGGCGCTGGTGCAGGGACTCGTCGCGGGTGGTCACCGAACCCATCAGCAGGTCGGCGCCGCCCGAGGGGTACTTGGTGAGGGCCTGCATCGAGATGTCGACGCCCAACTCGAAGGGCGCGAAGGCCACGCCGGCGCCCCAGGTGTTGTCGAGGACGCTGGTCACGCCCCGATCTCGGCAGACGGCCGCCAGCGAGCGCAGGTCGGGGAATTCCATCGTGATGGAGCCCGGCACCTCCAGCCACACGAGGCGGGTCTGAGGCCCGATGGCCGCCGCCAGCGACGCCGCATCCAACGGATCGTAGAAGCGGTGGGCGATGCCCCAGGCCGCCAGTTCGTGACGCGCCAACTCGCGGCTCGGTCCGTAGACATTGGCCGGCAGCAGCAGTTCGTCGCCCGAGGCCAGCAGCGCCGCATTGACCAGTGCGATCGCGGCCAGACCGCTGGGCGCCAGCAGGGTGTGGCGCCCCCCCTCCAGCGAGGCGATGCGCTCCTCCAGCGTGAAGGTGGTGGGCGTGCCGTGCAGGCCGTAGGTGTAGCCGTTCTTGTGGCACCACTCGCGCGATCGCAGGGCAGCCACATCGCGGAACAAGACGGTCGATGCCTTGTGCACCGCCACCGGCACCGCGCCAAAGCCCTCGGGCGCCCGGTAGGGGTGGTGGATCAACCGGGTGGTGAGTGGATCGCCACCGGCCGGGCGATCACCGGGATCCCTGGCAGGGCCCCCTTCGTTTGGCGCGCCCGGGCCGTTGGTTTCGGCTGGATTCGGCGCGGTCATGACCAGGTGCCCAACGGGCCGTTGGCGCCAGACCTCACAGCGGCTGCCCGATCAGGTCATGGCCCTCGGCCGCCACGATGCGCGCGCGGGTGAATTCGCCCACCTTCAGCGTCTTGGAGGCCTTCTGCGGCGGCAGCAGGCGCACCACGCCGTCGATCTCGGGCGCATCGGCATAGCTGCGACCCACGCCGCCCTTGCGGCCCAGCGCCGGTGCATGGTCGATCAGCACTTGCATCTCGGCGCCGACCCGGTCGGCCAGCTTGGCGGAGGACACCGACTCGGCCACCGCCATGAAGCGGGCGCGCCGCGCCTCGCGCACCTCCGTCGGAAGCGCACCCGGCAACCCGTTGGCGGTGGCGCCGCTGACCGGCGAGTAGGCGAAGCAGCCGGCACGGTCGATGCGGGCCTCGCGCATGAAATCGAGCAGGTGCTCGAACTCGGCCTCGGTCTCACCGGGGAAGCCGGCGATGAAGGTCGAGCGCACGACGATCTGCGGGCAGGCCTCGCGCCAGCGCTGCAGGCGCTCGAGGTTGCGCTCACCGCTGGCCGGTCGCTTCATGCGCTTGAGCACGTCGGGGTGGCTGTGCTGGAAGGGCACGTCCAGGTAGGGCAGGATGCGGCCGCTGGCCATGAAGGGCAGGATCTCGTCCACATGGGGGTAGGGATAGACATAGTGCAGCCGCACCCAGGCGCCATGCGGCTCGGCCAGCTCGCCGAGCTTCTCGACCAGCTCCGTCATGCGGGTGCGGACCGGCCGACCGTCCCAGAAGCCGGTGCGGTACTTCACGTCCACGCCGTAGGCCGAGGTGTCCTGGCTGATCACCAGCAACTCCTTCACGCCCGACTCGAACAGCGACCGCGCCTCGTTGAGCACGTCGCCAATCGGGCGCGACACCAGGTCGCCGCGCATGCTGGGGATGATGCAGAAGCTGCAGCGGTGGTTGCAGCCCTCGCTGATCTTGAGGTAGGCGTAGTGACGCGGCGTGAGCTTGATCCCATGGGCCGGCACGAGGTCGACAAACGGGTCGTGAGGCTTGGGCACATGCAGGTGCACCGCGTCCATCACCTCCTGCGTGGCGTGCGGACCGGTCACGGCCAGCACCTTGGGGTGGATCTGCCGGACCAGGTTGGCGCTGGCCTCGTCCCCCGCCCCTCCGACCGTCTTGGCGCCCAGGCAGCCGGTGACGATGACGCGGCCGTTTTCGGCCAGGGCCTCGCCGATGGTGTCCAGGCTCTCCTTGACCGCGTCATCGATGAAGCCGCAGGTGTTGACGATCACCAGATCGGCGCCGGCAAAGCTCTTGGAGGTTTCGTAGCCCTCGGCGCGCAGCTGCGTGAGGATCAGTTCGGAGTCGGTCAGGGCCTTGGGGCAACCCAAAGAGACGAAGCCGATGCGGGGCGCCAACGGGGCGCCGGCCGGGGTGGGGGAACTCATCGACGGGATTTTCGCCGATCCCGGCGCTCAACAGGTGATCAGCGATCGGTCAGCCGGTTCTCCCGCTGATCCGGCCCCCACAGCGCCGCCCCGGGTCGCGCTGCCCGGTGGCTCGGCGCCTCAACGCTTGGGCGCGACGAAAGGCGCCGGGAACAGCGTCTCGGTCTGCTTCTGCATCTGTTCCTGCATCTGCGCGAACAGGTTCTTGGACTGGTCGAGGTAGTTGCCCATCAGCCCCTGCATCATCGGCGCCTGGACGTTGAGGAACTGGCTCCAGACCTCCGGGCTGAAGGTGGTGGGTCCGCCCGGCTGCTCGGTGAAGCGGCTCTGGATCTCGGTGAAGGCCTGGAGGTTCTTCTCGAGGTAGGAGCCCATCATCCCCTGCATGGTGTGGCCGTAGAAGCGGATCATCTGGGCCAGCATGGGCGTCGTGAACATCGGCATGCCACCGGTCTCGGCCTCGAGGATGATCTGCAGCAGGATGCTGCGGGTCAGGTCTTCGCCGGTCTTGGCGTCGCGCACCACGAACTGCTCGTTTTCCAGCACCATCTGCCGCACATCGGCCAGCGTGATGTAGCCGCTGTGGAGCGTGTCGTAGAGCCGGCGGTTCGGGTACTTCTTGAGCACGCGCAGCGTCTCGTCGCCTTCGCCCGCCGCTCCGGGCTGGCCGGCCGCCGTCTCGCGACGGGCCTGCGCTTTCGATTGCGTCATGCGTTCCGCTCCTGCTGTTGCGCCCCATTCTAGGAGCGGGCCCGCAGGCCGGCCGGAGGGTTTTCCCCGCGGGGCCCCACCTCCACCGCAACGCCACCGTCCTCAGCCGTGCGCCCGGCCCTGTGCCAGGTCGAAGAAGCTGGTGGCCTCGAGATCGAGCACCAGGACCGCGTCCTGGTTGAACAACTGCCAGCGCCAGCGCAACACGCCCGTCGTGGGCTGGCGGGCGGAGGTGCGCGCCTCCAGCACCTCGACGCGCAGCCGCAGCGCGTCGCCCGGCCGCACCGGATGCGGCCATTTGACGTACTGCAGGCCGGGCGAGGCAAAGGACTCAGAACCCCGCAGCGCGGCATCGACCACCATCCGCATCGCAATGCCGCAGGTGTGCCAGCCACTGGCGATCAGGCCCCCGAAGCGGCTCCCCACCGCAGCCTCAGGGTCGGTGTGGAACCACTGGGGGTCGTAGCGGCGGGCAAAGGCCAGCACCTCGTCGGTCGTGACCTCATGAGGGCCGGCCTCGATGATCTGTCCCACGTGGAAATCGGCGAATCTCAAGGGCGGCTCCTGTCATGCGGTGGCGCGATCACGAGCGTGAAGAAGAGCGAGGTCATGTGCAAGCCCGGTGAGCGCCAAGAACGTGCAGCACCTTCGATGCTTCAGGCCCCGGACGCGAAGCGGGGCTTGCGCTTGTCCTTGACCGCTTGGAGCCCTTCGCGGCAGTCGTCCTCGCCGAAGCCGATCATCTCGAGCGCCAGCGAATGCTCGAAGGCCGGCCAAGCGGCACGCAGCCAGTGGTTGAGGCTGCGCTTGGTGAAGGCGATCGCGGTCGGGCTGCCGTCCGCGAGCTCGGTAGCGACGCGGCGGGCGGTGGCCAGCAGCTCCTCGTCGGGCACCGACAGGCTCACCAGGCCGATGCGCTCGGCCTCCTCGCCGCTCAGCGGCGCGCAAGTCATCAGGTAGTACTTGGCCTTGGCCATGCCGCACAGCAGGGGCCAGATCACCGCGGCGTGGTCGCCGGCAGCCACGCCGATCTTGGTGTGGCCGTCGATGATGCGCGCGCCGCGGGCCGCGATGGAGACATCGGCCAGCAACGCCACCGCCGCCCCCGCACCGACCGCCGCGCCGTGGATGGCCGAGACGATGGGCAGGTCGCAGTCGATCATGCCCTGGACAATCTCGCGGGCTTCTCGCATCACGCGCAGGCGCACCGAGCGGCTGTTGATCATCTCCTCCACCAGCGCGGTGTGCCCGCCGGCGCAGAAGCCCCGGCCAACGCTGCGCACCAGCACGCTGCGAATGCCCGGCTCGACCGACAGGCGGGACCAGATGCGGGACATCTCGCGGTGGCCGCTCACGCCGGTGGTGGGCATCAGGCCCTCGGTGCCGAGGATGACTTCGGCGATGCCGTCCTCACCCAGTTCGACGCGGAAATCGTCGGTCTCCACAGCCAGTTGACGGGTCATGCAGTCATCTCCTTCAGCCAGGCCTGCTGGCGCAATGCGGGGCTCACGCGGTAGCGCTCGCCCCGGTAGTGATCGTCGAGGTGGTCGAGCAGGCGGACCACCGAGGTTGCATCCCAGGCGGCCAGCCACTCGAAGGGGCCCGCCGGGTAGTTCACGCCCAGCTTCATGGCGGCATCGGCGGCTGGGGCGCTGCACACGCCCTGCAGCACGGCGTCGCTGGCCTCGTTGATGAGCATGGCCAGCGTGCGAGCCACCACGAGCCCGGCGGCATCCTCCACCCGCTGGTCCTGCCAGCCGGCTGCGCGCAGCCAGGCCCCGGCCTGCGCCTGCCAGGGCGCCGAGGCGCTGGCGGCCGCGGTCCAGGCCACGGCGCTGCCCGGCGCCCCCCCCGGCGGCAGGCTGGCATCGAACAAGGCCAGGTCGCGCATCCGCAGCTGCGCCGCCACCCGGCCGGCCGGGCGGCCGTCGGTCAGGCGCAGCTGGGCGCCGTCGGCCTCGAGACCGGTCCAGTCGCTCTCAGTGCGCCGCTCGCCAGGCCGGCCCGCGGCCTCGAGCGCCGCCGCCCAGCGCTCCACCGCGAGGCCCTGGCCGTGCAGAACGATGCGGGCTGCGGGCGGCAGTGCCGCGAGATCCTCGCCACGGCCGGCCGACACCGGCGCCGCCGCGGGCACGCCGGCGCGGTAGTCGAAGAAACCCCGGCCCGCCTTGCGGCCCAGCAAACCGCCCTCGACCAGCTCACGCTGCACCAGTGAGGGGGCGAAGCGCTTGTCACCGAAGTTCGCGGCACAGACCGATTCGGTCACCGAGAAATTGGTGTCGTGACCGATCAGGTCCATCAGCGCGCAGGGGCCCATGCGAAAGCCCGCCCCGCGCAGGCAGGCGTCGATCACCGCCGGGGTGGCCGCCCGCTCCTGCAGCAGCGCCAGGGCCTCGGCGTAATAAGGGCGGGCGATGCGGTTGACGATGAAACCCGGTGTGGAGCGGGCGTGGACCGCGACCTTGCCCCAGCGCCCGGCCAGCGCGAACACCGCCTCGGCCATCGCCGCCTCGGTCTGCAGGCCCGACACCACCTCCACCAGCTTCATCAGCGGCACGGGGTTGAAGAAGTGCATGCCGACCACGCGCCCCGGATGCTGCAGCCCCTGCGCCAGCGCGGTGACCGAGATCGACGAGGTGTTGGAGGCCAGCACGCAGCCATCGCCCACCAGGGCCTCCAGTTGTCGCAGCAAGCCTTGTTTGGCGGCCAGGCTCTCGACGATCGCCTCGACCACGATGCCGGCGTCGGCCGCCGCCTCCAGGGTGGCCACGGGCTCGATCCGCCCGAGCGTGGCCGCAGCAGCTGCCGCTTCCAGCCGGCCCCTGGCGACGAGGCCGTCCAGCGTGGCGGCCAGCTTCCCCCGGGCCTCGGCCGCCGCGCCCTCGCGGGCGTCGAAGAGCCGCACCGGATGACCGGCCTGCGCCGCCACCTGGGCGATGCCGGCTCCCATGATCCCGGCGCCGACCACCAGGACCGGCACATGGCTGTCCAGTTTCATGACCCGTCCATCCAGCGCGCGGGGCGCTTCTCGAGGAAGGCGGCGAAACCCTCGCGGGCCTCCTCGCCCATGCGGACGCGGGCGATGGTCTGCGCACCCAGCTCCCGGATCTCGGCCGTCACCGGCCCCACCTCCAGCTGCGCATACAGCTGCTTGATCTCGGCCAGCGCCACCGGGCCGTTGCCCCGCAGCTCGGCCACGACCTCCTCGACCGCCGCGGCCAAGGCCTCCGGGGCCACGACGCGCTGCACGAGACCGATGTCGCGGGCCTCGATCGCATCGATGCGGTGGGCGGTCAGGGCCAGCCTGCGGGCCTGGCGCCGGCCCACGGCGTTGACCAGGTAGGGGCCGATCACCGCCGGCAGGATGCCGAACTTCGCCTCGCTGACCGCG
>CAISYQ010000253.1 GCA_903889735.1 uncultured Methylibium sp. | reverse complement strand
TCGGCGAGCTTGTCGCGCAGGGTGGCGATGCGGGCCGGGGCCTGATCGGGCGTGCCGTTCAGCGATGCGAAGAAATCGCGCGGATGCGGCTCGAAGGTCAGGACGGTGGGCAGCAGGCCGCGGTGCCGGGCCTCGCTCACCAGCAGGGCGAGCATGGCCTGGTGGCCGCGGTGGACGCCGTCGAAGTTGCCGACCGTCACCGCCGCCGGCCCGGCCGCGAGCAGCCGGGCGGCGTCAAGGCCGCGATAGATTTGCATCGGGCGATTATCGCGAGGGTGGGGGCCCCGCTTCGCCCTCGAATCTGCACTCACCTTCGACCGCCACGGGGCAGGTGTTGCTGAGAAATCGCCGCAAGGCGATCCTCACCGGAAAGCAGCACGCAAAAAAGCCCGCGCGAGGCGGGCCTTCTTGTCATTCGGCCCTGGGGGCCGGTGAGCCGCTGGATCAGCGGTTCGAGATGTACATCGTGATCTCGAAGCCGTAACGCAGGTCGGTCGCTTGGGGTTTTTGCCAGGCCATGTCAGTCTCCTCGGTGTTGCGCGGTGCCGGATGCTTGCCGCGAAGTGAAGCGAGCACTCAGCGTCTTCAACATGATTCGAACTTTGCCTGTGCTTGCTCGGCAGGGGCAGGCCCCTGGGCATGATTCGAGCCTCATGAAATTCATGAAACCCGCACTGGCCCGGCGCGGGCTTTCCGCTCGGCGTGCTGCACACCGCGGCAGACCGATACCATGGCCCCAGGGAGTTGCCATGAGCCTGCGGCTGAAAATTCACTTGATCGTCGGTGTGCTGGTCACGCTGTTCGTGCTGGCGGTGATCGCGCTTCACTTGCGTAACACCCGCGATTCCGTGCGCGAAGAGGCGGTGGCGGCCAACCGCGTGGCGGCGCAGTTGCTCAACCGCACCGTCTACCTGCAGGCCGCGCAGGGCACGCCCGCGTTGCTGGCCTACCTTCAGGGCGTGGGCCGCGTGCGGGCCAACGACATCCAGCTCTTCAACCGGGAGGGCGAGGAGCTCTACCGTTCGCCGCCCTCGCCCTACAAGGCCGGGCGCGATGCGCCGGCGTGGTTTGCCGGCCTGGTCACGCCGCCGCCGTCGGTTCAGTCCATTGCCTTCTCCGACGGCTTGCTGGTGATCCAGGCCGATGCCTCGCGGGCGGCGCTGGACGCCTGGGACCAGTTCGCCATCCTGGCGCTGACGGCGCTGCTCCTGCTCCTGGCGGTCAATGCCGTGGTCTATGCGGTGGTAGGCCGCACGGTCCGGCCTTTCGGCCAGATTGTGGAGGCGCTCAACCGCATAGAGGCCGGGCGCCTGGACGTCAGGCTGGCACCTTTGCCGGGCACCGAGGCCGCGGCCATCGGGGCGGCCTTCAACCGCATGGTCGACGGTGTGCGCGACCGCATCGAGGCAGAAAAGCGGGCCACGCGCGCCGAGAGCGAACTCTCGGACCGCCGCGACCTCGCCCGCTGGATCGACCGCCGCCTCGAGCAGGAGCGCAAGCTGATCGCCCGCGAGCTGCACGACGAGCTGGGCCAGTCGGTGACCGCGATCCGCAGCCTGGCGCTCTCGGTGGCGCAGCGCACCGAGGCCCGCGACCCGGAGGCCGGGCAGGCGGCGCGCGTGATCGCCGAGGAGAGCTCGCGCCTTTATGACGCGATGCACGGGCTGATCCCGCGCCTGGCGCCTTTGGTGCTCGATGCCTTCGGTCTGGCCGATGCGCTGCGCGACCTGGTCGAGCGCACCCGGGTCAGCCAGCCGCAGATGCGTGTGGATCTGGCGATGGCGCTGGGCGAGCTCCAGATCGGCAACGAGGCCGCGTTGGCCCTTTACCGCGCGGCCCAGGAGGGCCTCACCAACGCGCTGCGCCATGGCCGGGCGGGGCAGATTTCGGTCAGCCTCTGCGCCGAGGCGGGGGGCGCGCGCCTGGACGTCCGCGACGACGGCGAGGGTCTGGCGCCCGGTTGGCGCGAGAAGGCCTCCGGGGAAGGTGGCCACTACGGACTGCGCTGGCTGCAGGAGCGGGTGCAGGCGCTGGGCGGCCAGGCCTCGATCGACAACGAGCCGCCGCGCGGCGCGCGGCTGCAGGTGTGGGTGCCGGGCGGGGCCGAGCCGGTCGCTTCGGTTTCTGGGGAGATCGCATGATCCGGGTGATGCTGGTGGACGACCATGCGCTGGTGCGCATGGGTTTCAGGATGCTGCTGGCCAATGCCGCCATCGAGGTGGTGGCCGAGGCCCAGAGCGGCGAGGAAGCCTGCCAGCAGGTCGCCACCGTCAAGCCCGATGTGTTGGTCATGGACCTCTCCATGCCCGGCATGGGCGGCATGGAGGCGGTGCGCCGGCTGCTGGCGCAGGACCCCAAGCTCAAGGTGCTGGTGCTCTCGGCCCACGAGGACACCGCCCACCCGCAGCGCGTGCTGCGGGCCGGTGCGCTGGGCTACCTGGCCAAGCGCAGCGCGCCCGAGGCGCTGATCGCCGCGGTGACCGCGGTCGCGCGCGGCGAGCGCTACATGGATGCCCAGACCGCGCAGCGCCTGGCCGTGGCCCAGCTCGACGGCCAGGCCAACCCCGCCGACCAGCTCAGCGAGCGCGAGTTCTCGGTCTTCATGCAGCTGGCACGCGGCATGACGGTGGCCCAGATCGCCGATGCGCTCAAGCTCTCGCAGAGCACGGTGGGCACGCACCTCTATCACATCAAGCAGAAGCTCGGTGCCAGCAACCAGAGCGAGATCACGCTCGTGGCGCTGCGCTGGGGGCTGATCCAGGCCTAGGGAAGCGCTGCAAAAACCCCGGACAAACCTGTTTGCGCGGGCCTGAACCTGAGCACGAAGCGCACTCGCAAGTGGGAGTTCCTGGTCCAGATGGAACGCGTGGTGACGTGGGGCGACTTGGTGGCGCTGATCGCACCCGTTGCCCCTGAGGGCAAGAAGGGCCGGCCGCCCTTCGCGGTTCAGACCATGCTGCGGATCCACTTCATGCAGCAGTGTTTCACGCTGAGCGACCCGGCGATGGAAGAGGCGCTGCACGACGTGCCGCTCTTTCGGGCGTTTGCCCAGCTGTCCTGGGACCAGCGCCTGCCCGACGAAAGCACGATCCAGCGGTTCCGCCACCTGCTGGAGAAGCACAAGCTGGCCGAGCAGATCCTGGCAATCGTGGGCGACATGCTGATCGGTAAGGACCTCTTGCTCAAGGCCGCCGCGGTGGTGGACGCCACTCTGATCGCACCACCCTGCTCGACGAAGAACTCCACGCATCCACTTCGTCGTGTGCTGTCCTCAAACGGAGTCACCGACTTGGTTAGTCCACCCCAGCTGCGGAGACCCGGCCCCGCGCCGGGTTCGTCGTTTGTTGGTTCCGTTTGCCTGTACCCGTGGCTACATCGTGGCTACACAGCGAAAAAGAGACGCCGAAGACAACAAAAAAGCCCAGGGGGTGCCGGGGCGGTTCAGTGTCGCAAAGCGGTTGGCACCGGGCACGGCACATCGGGTGCGATGCGACCCTCGATGAAGATGCCGTGCCAGATCATGAAGCACAGTAAAGCCCACAGACGCCGGCTGTGGTCGGCCCGACCACGGTAGTGCTCCTCGAGCATGCGCAAGACAGCACCCTTGTCCAGCCATCGATCGGTTGCGGACTCGGCCACGATGCCGCGGGCCCAGTCGTTCATCTCGTTGCGCAGCCACTGGCGGATCGGCACCGGAAAGCCCAGCTTCTCGCGCTCGAGCACATGCGGGGGCACCAGGCCCTGCAGGGCACGACGCAGCGCGAACTTGGTGGTGCCGCCGGCGATCTTCTGATCGGCGGGAACTTCACAGGCGGCCTGCAGCACGGCAGCATCCAGGAACGGCACGCGCAATTCCAGTGAGTGGGCCATCGTCATCTTGTCGGCCTTGGCGAGGATGTTGCCTCGCAGCCAGGTGAACAGGTCGATGTGCTGCATCCGCGAGATGGGGTCCCAAGCCCGCGAATGTCGGTACCAGGGGGCGGTGACGTCCTCGTGGCTTACGCCTTCCCGGAAGCTGCGCAGCACGTCGCGCATCGGGTCGTCCAGGAAGATGCGCGCATTGCCGTAATACCGCTGCTCGAGGCGCAGCGCACCGCGACGAAGCAGATCCTTGCCGCGCATCCCGTCGGGCAGCATGGTTGACACCCGACCCATGAGGGTGCGGATCACACCGGGCACCTTCTCGAAGGGCGCGAGCGACACGCCCTCGCCGTAGATCGGATAGCCCGCGAACAGCTCATCCGCTCCTTCGCCAGACAGCACCGCCTTAACGCGGCGGCTGGCCTCGCGCGCGACGAAGTACAGCGGGACCAGCGACGGGTCGGCCAGTGGATCATCGAGAGCCCAGATAATCAGTGGCAGCGCCTGCATCACCTCGCTCACGTCGATCGTGCGCACCACGTGCTCGAGCCCGAGAACCTCGGCCGTCCTGCTTGCTACGTCCACCTCCGAATACCCCGGGGTGGTGAACGCTGCTGTGAACGCGACCAGGTCCGGCTTGTGCTCCCTGGCGAGGACGGCGATGGCGGTGGAGTCGATGCCGCCCGACAGGAAAGTGCCGACGCTGACTCCCGGGTCGGCGACCATGTGCGCGCGAACCGAGTCGCGCAGCGCATCGGCGATCCTGCGATGCAGGGCATCGGTTGTTCGGGCGCTGAGCGTTGCCTTGCTGTCGAATCGGGGCAGGAAGTAGCGCCGGACCTGCAGTTCACCCCCGGGCGTGACGCGAAACCAGGTCCCCGATTCGATGCGGCGCACGGCTGCGTGCAGCGTCTCGGGCTCGGGCACGTACTGCAGCGCGAGATAGTGCTGCAGCGCTGCGGGGTCCAGAGCCAGGCCCACGCCCAGTGCGGGCGCCAGAGCCAGCAGGCTCTTTTTCTCGCTCGAGAAGGCCACGCCGCCAGGGCCTGCCGCCCAGTACAGGGGCTTGATGCCGAAGGGGTCGCGTGCACCGAAAAGGACCTTGTCGCGGGTATCCCAGATCACGAAGGCGAACATGCCCCGCAGTCGGGAAACGGACTCGGCTCCGTGGTGGTGATAGGCCGCGGCGATGGCCTCGCCGTCGCCGAGGGTGGCGAATGCAGCCCCGTGCGTGGCGGTGAGCTCGTCGCGCAGCTCCCGGTGGTTGTAGATCTCGCCGTTGAACAGCAGTGCATACCGACGCGGCGCCTCGGGTGGGCCCCACAGCAGCGGCTGGTGAGCATGATCGACGTCGACGAGTGCCAGCCGGTTCAAACCGAGCACCGCCTCATCGAACACCTGGATATCGGTCTCGTCGGGGCCGCGATGGCGCTGGATCTGCAGCGCGTTGCTCGCCGGCGCGAGCAACTGGCGCGCCTGTTCAGGCGTTGCGCACAGGATGCCCAGCAGCCCGCACATGATCCGGGCCTAGCGTTGGCGCACGCGCAGCAGGCCCGCAAGGCGGCGCAAACCGCCCGCGCTGCCTTCGCGCAGTCGCACCGCGCGGGCGGTATGGGCCCAGTCTTCGTGCGTCGGGTCGAGCGCGGGCAGCGCGCCGGCCACTCGCCGCAGCAGTACGTCGGCCAGCTGCGGATTGAGGGCCAGCAGCGGACCGTGGAGATACGTTGCGACGATGGATCCCTGCACCAGACCCTCGGTCCGATCGGTGTCGTGATTGCCCCTGCCGCGCTCCACCCGGCCCAGGGGACGGCAGGCGCTGCCCAGCCGGCTGCCGATGCGGTGGTTCTCGAACCCGACCAGTGTCAGCGCCTCCCCATCGAGTTGCGCGCGGGTCACGATGTCGCCGGTGGCCCTGCTCACCAACGCGGTGGCCTCGGCGTCGACCAGACCCAGGCCGGTGAGCACGGCGTCATCTGGCCCGACGAAGGTGGTGCCCAGAATTTGCATGCCGGCACACACCGCCAGCACCGTGCGCCCGCGTTCGACGGCGCGCGCCAGTCCCCCATCGGTCTGCAGCATCGAGGCGGCCAGCGCCTGTGCGGCATCTTCGCCGCCACCCAGCAGGTAGAGATCGCCATCCAGTGGCACCGACTCGCCCGGCCTCACGACATGCAGGTCCACGCGCAGTCCGCGCGCGCCGGCACGTTGCCTGAGCGCCAGCGCATTGCCGCGATCGGCGTAGGTGCCCAGCAACTGTGGATAGACCTCGATCACGCGGATCGCGTTCACGGCGCCTCCACGGCCTGCCGCCGCAACAGGGTGAAGGCTGAGTAGGAGGCCAGCACGTGAAGTTCTCCGGCGGGCATCAGGCGTGCAACGTGGTCGAGATCGGCACCCACGATGGGGCGCACCCCGGCTACATGCAACCGCAGCGCGACGTCTGCTGCACGCTCGCCGCACGCGCCCAGGGCGCGGCCCTGGAAGACCTCGAACGGCACGTCGTACAGCCACGAGGTGTCGCGGCCGTCCGAGGCGCGGGCGTTGACGATCGCGATGATCGGATGGTCGGCCGCCCACTGCATGACCGCTCTCCAGCTCGCCGGGTTCTTTGCCAGCACGAGCCTGGCCATGCGGCCGCCCACGCGAATCGACGCGTAGCGTCCGCTGGCGCTGCGCATGTCGGCCAGCCGTTCTGCAGCCTGCGCCAGGGGCGCGCCCAGCACGCGAGCGGCAAGCAGCGCCGCACCCGCATTGCCGCGGTTCACCGCGCCCGGCAGCTTCAGGCTGAAGGGCTGGCAGCCACCGTCAGCGAAGTGCAGTCCGTCGTCATCGACCCAGGCGTCGGGCGCCGGCATGGACAGGCCACACGTGCACGCCCAGCGCCGGACACTCCAGTGGACCAGCGAACCGCAGCGTGGGCAGGTGGCCGAATCGTCGGCCCAGCGCAGCCCCGGGTCGAACCACAGGTGGTCCACATCCATGGCGGCATAAGCCACGTGAGGATCGGCAGGGTTGGCAATGACGAGTGCTCCTGCGGCGCGAAAGGCCTGCTGCCAGCGGCGGCCAATGCGCGCGACCTCGTGCATGCGGTCGAGCTGATCGCGAAACAGGTTGAGCGCAACGATGGCCACCGGCTTGACCTGACGGGCGACGATATCGATGTAGAGCTCGTCGACCTCGATGATTGCGCTCGGATGCTCAGACTCGGCATAGGCGGCGACGATGCCGCTGGGCATGTTCGCGCCCGAGGCATTGGTGGCGGCCTGACCCAGGGCGGCCACCGCCAGGTGGGTCGTGGTGGTCTTACCGTTGGTGCCCGTGATCATCACGGTGCGCCGGCCTTGGGCCAGCGTGTGCAAGGCGTTCGGGTCGACTGCGAGCATCGCGCGGCCGCGGGTGCTCGCACCGTCGCCGCCGCGCCCGGACAGGCGATAGGCGTGCCCCACAAAACGCCCCGCCAGTACCGCCAAGCGTGTGCGCAGAGGGCTCAGCATAGCCGTGCCCTGGACGCTGTGGAGACGGGCGTGGTCGGCGGGTTGCGCCTCATCGACAGGGCTTGGAGAAGAGGGACACGCGAGGGGGGCACGCGAGACAGCAGGACGCCGGATCTCGGTGGCCCTCACGGCAGAGAGCGCGTTGGTTAAAACCGCGAAGTTTATGATAGCACCGCACTTTTGAGTCACCTCGACTTGGCTCCTCGCGTGTCGCGGATGCAGGCGGGGCCTCAGCGGTGTCGCCGCTTAGGAAATGCGATCGTCCTGCGCATGCAGGGTCAACATTCCCGCTTCGATGACCGCAACGCACGCGCCAGGGCGAACAAGAAGAACTCTCGAGATGACGACCACGAACTACCAACGCAGCGGGGTGCTGCTGACCCGGAAGTACAAGGAGCTCTACTTCCCGTCGGTCGTGTCGTCACTGGTGGGCAGTGTCATCCTGCTGACCGACTCCATCCTGGCGGGGCACTTTCTCGGACCCGATGCGCTGTCGGCGCTGGTGCTCATCAGTCCGCTGGTCGGCTTGTCATTCATCCTGTCGCGCATCATCGGCGGCGGTGTCTTCTCGATCCTGGCGCGGTGCAGCGCCGAATCCGAACCCACCGAGGTGCATGGCGTCTTCACGCTCTTTCTCGTGGTGCTGGTGTGCGGCAAGGCGATCGTCTTCCTGCCTCAGTTCTTTTTCGCCGAGGCGCTGCTGGCCTATTTCGCCGACGATGCGCGCCTGTTGGGCATGGCGCTGGAGTACTACATCCCCTTCCTGCTCACCGCGCCGTTGCTCGCGGTATCCGAGGCTTTCGAGAAGGGATGGAGGCTGGACGGCAGGCCGAAATTCTTCTCCACCATCGCCATCGTCACCTACATCCTGAACGCCGCCTTTGCCGTCGTGTTCCTCAAACTGGACATGGGGATGTTGGGGCTGTCGGTGGCCAGCATCGTCAGCCAGGTGCTGGGCTTCATGATCATGGCAACCCACGCACTGGGCGGGCGCGCGACGGTGCGCCTGCGCTTCGCGGCGCTGACCGACCTGGCTTTCGTCCGCAATTACCTGCTGGAGATGCTCAAGTCGGGTTTTCCTCTGTCGGTAGGCTCGTTTCTCGAGTACGCCAAGACCGCCGTGCTCAACAAGGTGATCTTCATGCAAGCCGGCAGTGCCGGCCTGGTGGCCTTCTCGTTGTTCAACACCTGCGAGAACATCGTCTACCTGTTCATCATCAGTGCGGGCACCAGCGTCCTGATGATGGGGGGCATGCTGCACGGCGAGAAGGACTACGTAGGCCTGCGCATCCTCACCCGGCACTCGTCGATGCTGCTGCTGGCCATCAGTGCGGCCTTCGTGGCGCTGCTCCTGGTCTGGCCGCAGTCGGTGCTGCTGCTGTACGGCATCCAAGGCTCGGCCGACACGCAGGTCGCCACGCTCGCGGTGAGCGTCACGGCGCTTTCGTTTCCCGCACTGTGCCTGCTGAAAACCGCAATCCAGTACTACATTGCCGTGAACCAGCACCGGGCGGCCACGCTGTTGTCGGTGCTGCAAGGCGCGCTCATCATCCCGATCGTTCCTCTGCTCGGTACGCGCTTCGGTGTCGAGAGCATCTGGATTGCGCTGGCAGCCCAGAGCTATCTGGCACTGCTCATCGCAATTCCCGTTCTTCATTGGATGCGCAAGGCATCGGGTGGGTTGTTCGCCGACCTGTGGCTGCTGCCCGAGCGCGAACCCAACGAGCTGAAGACGCTGTCGTACGTGTGCACCATCGAGAACAGCGCACAGGTCTCGGCTTACCTGCATCGCTTCCTGGAAGACTCGGTTCCCGACTCCTGGCTGGCCTACAAGGCGAGCATGCTGGCCGAGGACCTGTCGGTCGACATCCTCAAGGCCAATGCGAATGCCAAGGGCAGCGTCAACATCGACCTGATGATCCGGCGCACAGCCGATGGCCTGGTAATGCGCATACGTGATGACGGTGTCATTCACAACCCGCTGCGCGAGACGGTAAGTAGGCACGACGAACCGGAAAGCCTGTCGGAGCGCGTGATGGCCAACCTGATCGCACGCAAGATCGAGTACAGGCGGGTGCTGGACCTGAACCAGTTGGTCATCACCATCTGAGGCGCATGCTGGGACTTGGCCACGGCCGCTGTCCCTGCCTGCGGATGTTCACGGCCCGCCTGCGCACGGATGACTAAGCCTCCTGTTCAGTCTTTCTCGCGCAGCAACCGGGCAACGCCCAGTCCGATCAAGGCGCCGATGCATTCGGCAAGCACGATCGGCGGGCCGCCCTGAGAAGAGGGGAGGTCGATCCGCACCGGCGAGATGGGTCCTCGACAGGCTGCGAGACGAAGGTGCGCTAGCCGTAGCGAAGAGTCTCAGTTGAGACCCGGCCGCGTGACGGGTTTGTTGTTTCGGGAAGATGCCGGCGACCCCGCCTGGCGGTTCGCCGCCGCACGCGATGCGGGTGACTCGTGGCGGAAAACTCCCGCCAGCCCCTACAGAGTCCCTACAGAGCCTCTACAACCCGTCTGGGTTCATCAGAAATAAAAAGGGAGTTAGCAGCCACTTGCATGCTAACCCCCGTATTCCCTGGTGCCGGTGACCGGAATCGAACTGGTGACCTTCGCATTACGAATGCGCTGCTCTACCAACTGAGCTACACCGGCGTTTCGCGGGTGGTGTTCCCAGCGAAGCGCGCATTCTAGCGGATGGTGTTCAGCGGTCGGCCTCGGCGTGGTAGCGGGTCACGCGTTCGACCTCGTGGCGTGAGCCCAGGACCACGCTGACGCGCTCGTGCAGCTGCGTGGGCTGGAGGTCGAGGATGCGCTGGCGGCCGTTGGTGGCCGCGCCGCCGGCCTGCTCGATGAGGAAGCCCATGGGGTTGGCCTCGTACATCAGCCGCAGCTTGCCCGGTTTGCCCGGCTCGCGCCGGTCCCAGGGGTAGAGGAAGACGCCGCCCCGGCTGAGGATGCGGTGCACGTCGGCCACCATGCTGGCGATCCAGCGCATGTTGTAGTCCTTGCCACGCGGACCGTCCCGGCCCTGCAGGCATTCCTCGATGTAGCGCGTCACGGGCGGGGCCCAGTGCCGCATGTTGCTCATGTTGATGGCGAACTCCTGCGTGTCCGCGGGGATCTGCACGTTGTCCGCGGTCAGCACCCAGGAGCCCTGTTCGCGGTCCAGGGTGAACATCGCCACGCCGTCGCCCACCGTCAGCACCAGGGTGGACTGAGGGCCGTAAACGCAGTATCCGGCGGCGGCCTGGGCGCTGCCGGGCTGCAGGAAATCATCGACCGTGATTTCCGGCCGGTCGGAGGGTTTCTTCAGCACCGAGAAGATGGTGCCGATGCTGACGTTGACGTCGATGTTGGAGGAGCCATCCAGCGGGTCGAACAGCAACAGGTACTCGCCGCGCGGGTAGCGGTTGGGGACCACGTGGATGCCGTCCATCTCCTCGCTCGCCATGCCGGCCAGGGCACCGCCCCACTCGTTGGCCTCGATCAGCACCTCGTTGGCGATGATGTCGAGCTTCTTCTGGACCTCGCCCTGCACGTTCTCGCTGCCGGCGGTGCCCAGCACGTCGCCCAGTGCGCCCTTGTTGACGCTGATGGCGATGCGCTTGCAGGCGCGCGCCACCACCTCCAGCAGCAACCGCAGCTCGGCGGGGATGCGGCCGTGCTGGCGCTGCTGTTCGACCAGGTACTGGGTCAGGCTGATGCGGCGTGTCATGGGGAACTCTCAGTCTTGCAGGGCTCGGTGGACGATCTCGGCGGTGTCGGGCGACAGGTCGCCGCGCGCGGCCAGGCGGGTGATGGCTTCGCGGGCCGCGCTGCGGTAGGGCTCGGCCAAGGTGCGCCAGCGGTCCAGCGCGCGGGCCAGCCGCGAGGCGAGCTGGGGGTTGAAGGCGTCGATCTCGATCACGCGGTCGGCCCAGAATACATAGCCCGCGGCGTCGGTGCGGTGGAAGGCCGCCGGGTTGGACAGGCACAGCATCGACAGCAGGCTGCGCGCCCGGTTGGGGTTGCGCAGGGAAAAGTCGGGGTGCTGCAGCAGCGCCCGTGCCCGCGCGAAGACCTGCCCGTCGCGCTCGCTGGCGCCGGCCTGCAATGCGAACCACTTGTCGATCACCAGCGCCTCGCCGCGGAACAGCGCGTGGAAGCGCTCCAGCGCTGGGGTGGCCAGCTCGGCATGGGCGTTGACCAGGGCCGCGAGCGCACCGAAGCGGTCGGTCATGTTGCCGGCGTCCTTGAAGCGCTGGTAGGCGCGGCCGGGCCAGACGGTGTCGCCGCGCACGGTGGCGTCCAGCACCAGCATCGCCAGCGCCAGGTTGGCCAGGGCGCGCTGTCCGCTGCTCTGGGCATCGGGCGAGTAGCCACCGGTCGGCTGGTGGGCCTCGAAGGCCTGCTGCCATTCGTCGCGCAGCGACTGCGCGAGCTGCAGCCGCAGGGCTTCTCGGGCGGCGTGCACCCGCTGCGGATCCACGTCCCGGCCAAGCTGCTCGCTCACGAAGGTCTCGCTGGGCAGCGTCAGCGCGAGTTCCTTGAAGGCGGCGTCGAGCGTGGGGTCGCTCAGCAGCTGGCGCATGGCCTCGAGGTAGGGCGCGTCCAGGGTCAGAGGCGTCTCGCCGCGCACGGCCGCCAACAGCCGCGAAAGAGCCAGCTGCTGGCCGGCCTCCCAGCGGTTGAAGGGGTCCTTGTCATGCGCCAGCAGCGTGAGCCACTGGGCATCGTTCAGTCCGGCGTCCAGCACCACCGGGGCCGAGAAGCCGCGCAGCAGCGAGGGCACCGGTTCCTCGTCGACGTCGATGAAGGTGTAGCTCGCGCTGGCGGCATCCAGCACCAGGGTGCGATCGCTGCCGCCGGCCTCGGTTTCGCCGGCCAGCCGCAGCGGCAGTGCGCTGCCGTTCTGGCCCACCAGCCCCATGGCGACCGGGATCACGAAGGGCAGCTGGTCGGTCTGGCCTGGGGCGCCGCGCTGGGTCAGCTCCAGCGTGTAGGTGCGTGCCTCGGCGTCG
The DNA here is from genome assembly GCA_903889735.1 of uncultured Methylibium sp. Classification (GTDB taxonomy): domain Bacteria; phylum Pseudomonadota; class Gammaproteobacteria; order Burkholderiales; family Burkholderiaceae_C; genus Methylibium. The sequence continues at coordinate 355 of CAISYQ010000253.1, read as the reverse complement.
TAGCGGCCGCGTGCGGCCAGGCGCGGCGTGCCGGCCTGGGCATACCAGCGCTTGAAGATCGCCAGGCGCGTGGCCAGGGGACTGCCGGGGTTGGCGTCGGCGATGGCCTGGGCGAAGTCGTCGCAGGTCACGGCCTGGCCGTCGTGGCGCGAGAAGTAGAGCTTCATGCCGGCAGCGAAGCCCTCGCGGCCCACCAGGGTGTGCATCATGCGCACGACCTCGGCGCCCTTCTCGTAGACGGTGGCGGTGTAGAAGTTGTCGATGGCCTGGTAGGCGTCGGGGCGCACCGGGTGGGCCATCGGGCCGGCGTCCTCGGGGAACTGCAGCTGGCGCAGCTGGCGCACGTCCTCGATGC
>CAISYQ010000252.1 GCA_903889735.1 uncultured Methylibium sp. | reverse complement strand
TGGAGCCATGCATCACCAGGTGGGTGTTGGGGATGCGACGGTTGATTTCCATGATCCGGTCGATGGCCAAAATGTCGCCGGTGGGTTTGCGGGTGAATTTGTAGGCGCCATGGCTGGTGCCGATGGCGATGGCCAGCGCGTCGAGCTGGGTTCGCTTGACGAAATCGGCCGCCTCCTCGGGGTCGGTCAGCAGCTGGTCCATGGTCATGGTCGAGTCGGTGCCGTGGCCGTCTTCCTTGTCGCCCTTCATGGTCTCGAGCGATCCCAGGCAGCCGAGCTCGCCCTCCACGGTGACGCCCAGCGCATGCGCCATGTCGACCACCTTTCGGGTCACCTCGACGTTGTACTCGTAGCTGGCGATGGTCTTGCCATCGGCCTGCAACGAGCCGTCCATCATCACCGAGCTGAAGCCAAGGTCGATCGCGCCCTTGCAGACCTCCGGGTTCTGGCCGTGGTCCTGGTGCATCACCAGCGGGATGTGAGGCCAGGTCTCGATCGCGGCCTGCACCAGGTGCTTGATGAAGGGCTCGCCCGCGTACTTGCGCGCCCCCGCGCTGGCCTGCAGGATGACCGGCGCACCCGCCTCATGGGCAGCGCCCATCACGGCGTGGACCTGTTCGAGGTTGTTGACGTTGAAGGCCGGGATGGCGTAACCCTGCTCGGCGGCATGGTCGAGCAGCTGGCGCATGGACACGAGGGGCATGGGAGGACTCCGAAAGTGAGGGGCCGTGGGCATGCGCCTGGAATTGGGCGCCTTGAGGGACGGGATTTTAGAGGCGAGCCACCGCCCCGTGCGGCACAAGACTGCGCGCGCGCCGAGCCACGCCGACCGCGCCTCAACGCGCCTCAAGCCACCCGGCAGACCTTCAGCATGTTGGTGCCGCCGGGGTGGCCCATGGGCTCGCCGCAGGTGATGGCGTAGGTGTCGCCGGACTTCAGGGCGCCGCCGGCCACGAGCAGGGCCTCGGCGCGGGCCAGCGCCTCGTCGCGGTCGGTGCAGGAGGGCATGAGCAGCGGCCGCACGTTGCGGTAGAGCGTCATGCGTCGCTGGCTGGCGATCTGCGACGTCAGGCCGTAGATCGGCACATGGATCTTGTGGCGACTCATCCACAGCGCCGTGGAGCCCGACTCGGTGAGCGCGACGATGGCCTTGCAGCCCAGGTGGTGGGCGGTGAAGAGCGCGCCCATTGCGATGCTCTGGTCGATGCGGTCGAAATGCTTGTTGCTGAAGTCGGCGTCGAGGGCCACGTCCTCGGCGGCCTCGGCCGCGTGGGCGATGGCGGCCATCTGCTCGATGGTCTCGACCGGGTAGCGGCCGGCCGCGGTCTCGGCGCTGAGCATCACGGCGTCGGTGCCATCGAGCACCGCGTTGGCGACGTCGCTGACCTCGGCGCGGGTGGGCACCGGGTTGACGATCATCGACTCCATCATCTGGGTGGCGGTGATCACGACCTTGTCGAGCTCGCGGGCGCGCTTGATCATCTTCTTCTGCAGCGCCGGCACCGCGGCGTTGCCGACCTCGACCGCAAGGTCGCCGCGCGCCACCATGATGCCGTCGCTGGCGCGCAGGATCTGGTCGAGCACGGGGATGGCCTCGCTGCGCTCGATCTTGGCGATCAGCGCCGGCCGGTGGCCCCAGGGCTCGCCGGCCACGTTGGCCAGCTGGCGGGCCATCTCCATGTCGGTGGCGTTCTTGGGGAAGCTCACCGCGAGGTACTCGGCCTGGAAGGCCATCGCGGTCTTGATGTCCTCCATGTCCTTGCCGGTCAGGGCCGGCGCGGTGAGCCCACCGCCGAGCTTGTTGATGCCCTTGTTGTTGGAGAGCTCGCCGCCGATCTTGACGCTGGTGTGCACCGCCTCGCCCGTCACCCGCTCAACGGTGAGCACGATGAGGCCGTCATTGAGCAGCAGGGTGTCGCCGGCCTTGACCTCGCGCGGCAGCGCCTTGTAATCCAGCCCCACGCCCTGCAGGTCGCCCGGCTCGGTTCGGGCCGCATCGAGGACGAAGGCCGCACCGGGCTCGAGCATGACCTTGCCGGCGGCGAACCGGCCGACGCGGATCTTGGGGCCCTGCAGGTCGGCCATGATCGCGACCTCCTTGCCGGCCCGCGCAGCGACCTCGCGCACCAGCGTCGCCCGGTCGATGTGGTCCTGGGCGCTGCCGTGGGAGAAGTTGAGCCGCACCACGTCGACGCCGGCCCGGATCATGCGCTCCAGCACCTCCGGGGTCGAGGAGGCCGGGCCGAGGGTGGCGACGATCTTGGTGGCGCGGTGCATGGTCATGGCGTGGGGTCTCGCAGACTCTCGGACGGTTCGGGGACGCCGCGGGCGGGCCCGGGCGTCCCAGTATCGGTCAGCCGGTCGCGCGCTTTTCCAGGATCTCGAAGGCCGGCAGGGTCTTGCCCTCCAGCACCTCGAGGAAGGCGCCGCCGCCGGTGGAGATGTAGCCGATGTCGCCCTCGATGCCGTACTTGGCGATGGCCGCCAGCGTGTCGCCGCCCCCGGCGATGCTGAAGGCGACCGAATGCGCGATGGCCGCGGCCAGGGTGCGGGTGCCGCCGGCGAAGGCGTCGAACTCGAACACGCCCATGGGGCCGTTCCAGACCACCGTGCCGGCCTGCGCGACGATGCCGGCCAGCTCGGCCGCGGTGCGCGGGCCGATGTCCAGGATCAGGTCGGTGGGTTGCACCTCGGTGGCGGCGATCTTGCGGGCGGGGGCCGTGGCCGAGAACTCGCTGGCCACCACCACGTCGACCGGGATGGGCACGGCCGCGCCGCGGGCCTTCATCATCTCGGTGATGGCCCGGGCCTCGTCCACCAGGCCGGGCTCGGCCAGCGACTTGCCGATCGGCAGCCCGGCCGCCAGCATGAAGGTGTTGGCGATGCCGCCGCCGACGATCAGCTGGTCCACCTTGGCGGCCAGCGCCTTCAGGATGCTGAGTTTGGTGCTGACCTTGGAGCCGGCCACGATGGCCACCAGTGGGCGCTTGGGGTTCGACAAGGCCTTGGAGATGGCGTCGATCTCGGCCGCCAGCAGCGGGCCGGCACAGGCCAGCGGCGCGAACTGCGCGATGCCGTAGGTCGAGGCCTCGGCGCGGTGGGCGGTGCCGAAGGCGTCGTGCACGAAGATGTCGCACAGCGCCGCCATCCGGCGCGCCAAGCCCTCGTCGTTCTTCTTCTCGCCGCGGTTGACGCGGCAGTTCTCAAGCAGCACCACCTCACCCGGGCTGACCGACACGCCCTCGACCCAGTCCGACACCAGCGGCACGGGGCGGCCCAGCAGCTCGCTCATGCGCGCCGCCACCGGCGCCAGCGAATCGGCCGGCTTGAATTCACCCTCGGTGGGACGGCCGAGGTGGGAGGTGACCATGACCGCGGCGCCGGCCGCCAGCGCCATCTCGATGCAGGGGATGGAGGCGCGGATGCGGGTGTCCTCGGTGATGCGCCCGGCATCGTCCTGCGGGACGTTCAGGTCGGCGCGGATGAACACGCGCCGGCCAGCGACCCGCCCCTGCTCAACGAGATCGGAAAAACGCAGGATCTTCATGGGGACGCGCTCCTCGGTCGGGTGTGTGGACAGGCCCTGACCAGGGCCTCGCGGCGGCACCGCCGCAGGGCCTGGTGAAAAGGGTTGCGGATTGTCACACCGACGTCACGCCGCCGCGGGCGGGCGGCCGGGGCGGCGGGCCCCCAGCCCGGGCGCCCGACCCCTCAGGCGCCGCGCGCCTTGGGCTTGGCCGGGGGTTCGGCGGGCTCGGCGGCCGGCTCGGATGCCTTGCTGCCGGGCCGGGGCACGAGGGGGGCCACCGGCTCGAGCTTGTTCTCGCGCATGTACTCGTCCATCTCGCGCCAACCGGCAAAGACGGCGGCGCGCTGCGCCTTCGGGTTCAGCAAGTAGCAGTCCTCGATGGCGCGACCGGCATGGCGACAGGCGCTGCCCACGGCCTTGCCGTCGGCCTCCTTGACCGCCGCCATCTTCTCGGGCGACTCGATGCCGAGCATGTCGCAGCCCGCAAGCAGAAGGACGCAGAGCAGGGGGGCGAGGAGGAGGACGGGGCGCATGTCGGATTGTCGGGGCTGTAAGGGCTTATCGGCCGGCGAGCGGCCGACTTGAGGCCGGCCCCCGTCTGAGGGCGGGCTCCGCGACCCAGCGACTCACCGCCTGCGCACCGCTCAACGGCGAGGGGCCATGGCCATCAGCCGCTCGACCCGCTCCTCGGTCGCGGGGTGGGTGCTGAAGAGTCCCCGCAGGCCGCCGCCCGAGAGCGGGTTCATGATCATCATCTGCGCGGTCTCGGGGTGGCGCTCGGCGGCCTCCATCGGCAGGCCCTGCGAGAAGCGCTGGATCTTCTGCAGGGCCGAAGCCAGTGCCTGCGGATCGCCCGAGATCTCGGCGCCGCCGCGGTCGGCCTCGAACTCGCGGGCGCGGCTGATGGCCATCTGGATCAGGCTGGCCGCCAGCGGTGCCAGCAGCATCACCGCGATGCTGGCGATGGGGTTGGCCGGCCGGCCCCCGCTGTCGCGGCCGCCGAAGAACATCGCGAAATTGGCCAGCATGGAGATGGCGCCGGCCATGGTCGCGCTGATGGTGCTGATGAGGATGTCGCGGTGCTTCACATGGGCGAGTTCATGGGCCATCACGCCGCGCAGCTCGCGCTCGGACAGCACCCGCAGGATGCCGGTGGTGGCGGCCACGGCCGCATGGGCCGGGTTGCGGCCGGTGGCGAAGGCGTTGGGGGCGTCCTCGTTGATCAGGTAGACCTTGGGCATGGGCAGCTCGGCGCGCACGCTCAACTCTCGCACCATGCGGTAGAACTGCGGCGCCGAGGTCTCATCGACCTCCTGGGCGCGGTACATCTTCAGCACCAGCTTGTCGCTGAACCAGTAGCTGAAGAAGTTCATGCCCAGTGCCACGACCAGCGCGATCGCCATGCCCTGGCGGCCGCCCAGTACCGAGCCGAGAGCCATGAAGAGGGCCGTGATGGCGGCCATCAGCACGGCGGTCTTGAGCAGATTGAACATGTTCGTGATTTCCTTCAACACGCCAACGGGGCGCGTATTGCATAGATGCTGCCGGCGGGGCGAAGTTCAAGCCGATCCGCGGGAATCTGAATCCCAGGCGGGCGGCTCACAGCTGGTCTCTCAAAGCCGGTCTCCCACGGCCAGCGTCGGTTGACCGGCCAGGAATTCGCGCACGCCCAGGCGCTTGCCGCCAGGACGCTGCAGCTGCCGCAGCTCCAGCGCTCCCTCGCCGCAGGCGATGCGCAGCGACGGGCCGGCCTCCAGGCAGGTGCCGGGTGCGGCCTGGCCCTCGACCGGCATGGCCTGCCACAGCTTCACCGCCTCGCCGCCCAGCTGGAAGCTGGCGCCGGGGGCGGGGTCGAAGGCGCGCACGCGCCGCTCGATCACCGCGGCCGGCTGCGACCAGTCGATCGCACTCTCGCGCTTGTCGATCTTGCGGGCGTAGCTCACGCCCTCGGTGGGCTGGGGCCGGCGCGGCAGAGCGGCAGCGGCGTCCTCTTGCAGCGCTTGCAGGGCCTGCAGCGCCTCCACGATCAGCCGGCCACCGAGCGCGGCCAGCCGGTCGTGCAGCGCCGCGGTGGTGTCGGCCGCCCGGATGGGCTCGGACGCGGCCATGAGCATGTCGCCCGTGTCCAGGCCCTCGTCCATCTGCATGATCGTGACGCCGGTCTCGGCGTCGCCGGCCTCGATGGCGCGGTGGATGGGGGCCGCACCGCGCCAGCGCGGCAGCAGCGAGGCATGGATGTTGAGACAGCCCCAGCGCGGCAGCGCCAGCGCCCAGGGCGGCAGGATCAGGCCGTAGGCGGCGACCACCATGAGGTCGATGCCGGCGGCCTCCAGGGCCTCGCGGGCGGCGGCGGCGTCGTCGGCAAAGCGCCCGTCCAGGCGCAGCCCCTGCGGCTGCATGACGGCCAGGCCGCGCTCCAGCGCCAGCGCCTTGACCGGCGAGGCTTGCAGCTTCATGCCGCGTCCGGCCGGCCGGTCCGGTTGGGTCAGCACCAAGGGGATCTCGAAACCGGCCTTGAGCAGGCCCTCGAGGGCCACGCGGGCGAAGACCGGGGTGCCGGCGAAGGCCAGCCTCACCCGCGAGCCTCGTCGCGGCTGCGCTTGAGCATCTTGCTGCGCACCCGGTTGCGCTTGAGCGGCGAGAGGTACTCGACAAAGACCTTGCCAATCAGGTGGTCCATCTCGTGCTGGATGCAGACCGACATCACGCCCTCGGCGGCGATCTCGCGCGGCTGCCCCAGGCGGTCGAGGGCGCGCACCGTGACGCGGGTGTAACGCTGCACCTCGTCGTAGATCTGCGGCACCGACAGGCAGCCCTCCTCGCCGAAGTCCATGTCCTCGCTGCGGGCCACCAGCTCCGGGTTGATCAGCACCAGCGGCGCGTCGCGCTGGGCCGAGACGTCCATGACGATCAGGCGCTCATGGACATCGACCTGGGTCGCGGCCAGGCCGATGCCCTGGGCCTCGTACATGGTCTCGAGCATGTCGTCGATCAGTCGGTGGATGCGGTCATCGACCGTGGCCACCGGGCGGGCGACCTTGAGCAGGCGCGGGTCGGGGTAGCGCAGGATGGGAAGCAGGGCCATGGCATCAGCTTGCAGTCGGTCCGGCCGCGCTGGGACAGGCGGGGTCGGGTGTGGGCACTGGGCAAGGAAGGGCCAGGGGGTGCGCCAGCCGGCGATCGGCAGACCACCCGGCGGGCCGGTTTCGTTGCGACATCAGGGGTTTGTGGGCAAAATCCTCGGAACAGATCGCCGATTTTCGCCCAACGCCGGCGCGGCGTCAGGCCATCACGACAAACACCCCCAGGGCCGCCTCGAACCCACGCTGCCCATGAAAGCACCCATGACACGAACTGCCTCTGCCCGACATCGGCGCCACCGGATGCCGATATCGGTCCTGGGTGCCGCGCTGGGGGTCCTGGTCCTGGCCACCAGCCCGCGACCCGCTCCGGCCGCCGAGCCGGTCACACCCGAGCAGCAGAGCGCCGCACAGCAAGTGGCCAAGGCAGGTGTGCCGCTGGCAGAGCTGGCGCCGGACGCGCCGGGCACCTACACGGTGAAGGCCGGCGACACCCTGTGGGGCCTCTCCGGTCTGTTCCTCCAGCGGCCCTGGCGCTGGCCCGAGCTCTGGGGCATGAACCTCGAGCAGGTCCGCAACCCGCACCTCATTCTCCCCGGCCAGCTGCTGCTGCTCACGCGCGCCAACGGCCAGGCCCGGCTCGAGGTCGCCACCAGCCTGGCGCCCGCCACCGTGATGCTGTCGCCCCGGGTGCGCGATGCCGGCCCGTCGGTCGTCCCCATCGCGGCCGTGTCGCCGCGCTTCATCGAGGGCTTCCTGAACGAGGCGGTGATCTTCGACGACGACCAGCTCGCCGCGGCGCCCCGCATCGCCGCCACCCAGGAAGGCCGGGTGCTGCTCAGCAAGGGCGACGTCGCCTATGTGGTGGGCGACGTGGGCAGCCAGCGCGACTGGCGCCTCTTCAGGCAACCCCAACCCCTGCTTGACCCGGACGGCGGGCAGATCCTGGGTTACGAGGCCAATCACGTCGGCACCGCCGAGTTGGAGCGCGAAGGCGGCACGAACGAGCGCGGCGAGACCGTGCCCGCCACCCTGCGCATCACCTCGGCCAAGCTGGAGGGCAATGTGGGCGACCGCCTGGCCCCACTGCCACCCCGCGACTTCGCGCCCCATGTGCCGCACCCGCCGTCCCGGCCCATCGCCGGGCGCATCGTCTCGGTCTATGGCGAGGCCGTCAACGCCGGGCAGAACCAGATCGTGGCCCTGAACAAGGGCCGGATTGACGGCCTCGAGCGCGGCCATGTGCTGGCCCTGTGGCGCGCCGGCGCGCAGGCGATCGATCGCGGCCAGGCCGGACCGCCGAAGGCGCTGCGCCTGCCGGATGAACAGCACGGCACGCTGTTCGTGTTCCGGGTCTTCGAGAAGATGTCCTACGCGCTGATCATCGAGGTCAAGGAACCCGTGAGCCGCGGCGACCGCTTCACCCAACCCTGAGAGCGGCCGGCGCAGCCGCTCCCCAGCCCTCCCCAGCCCCCCCGGCCCAAGCCAAGGCAAACCGCCAACGCAAGCCACTGAGGCAAGTCCACCCAAGGCGCATCCGCCCAGCACACCCCCACAGCGCGGTACCGACGCAAGACACTGAAGCACGACAAGGAGAGCGACCTCGATGCGCGACCTCGATGAACTCTCCGCCTGGCTCCGGCTGACCGAGACGCCGGGCATCGGCCGGGCCAGTGCCAGGCGCCTGCTGGCGGCCTTCGGTGCGCCGCAGGCGGTGTTCGCGGCGCCGCCGAAGGCCTGGTTGGAGTGGCTGACCCCAGTCCAGGCCGACGCGCTGGCCAGACCGTCCGCCGAGCTCACCGCGCTGATCCAGCGCAGCGGCGACTGGCTGGGCACGACCGAGGGCCCGCCGCGGGCCCTCGTGACGCTGGGCGATCCGGCCTACCCGCGCCTGCTGCTGGAAGCCGCCGACCCGCCCCTGCTGCTGTATGCACTGGGCCAGACCGGGCTGCTCAATGCGCCAGGTATCGCGGTGGTGGGCAGCCGCAACCCGACACCCCAGGGCCTCGAGAACGCCCGCTCCTTTGCGGCCGCCTTGAGCGATCACGGCCTGGCAGTGGTGTCGGGCCTGGCCCTGGGCATCGACGGCGCGGCTCACGAGGGCGCCCTCACGGGCCCGGGCAGCACGGTTGCGGTGGTCGGCACGGGCCTGGACCGCGTCTACCCCAAGCGCCACCTCGCCCTGGCCCGCCGCATTGCCGAACAAGGCCTGCTGGTGAGCGAGTACCCGCTCGGCACGCCGCCGGTGGCAGTGAATTTTCCGCGCCGCAACCGCTTGATCGCCGGGATGACCCGCGGCACCCTGGTCATCGAGGCGGCGCTGCCCTCCGGCTCCCTGATCACCGCACGGCTGGCGGTGGAGAACGGCCGGGAGGTGTTCGCGATCCCGGGCTCCATCCACTCGCCGCAGTCCAAGGGCTGCCATGCGCTGATCAAGGAGGGTGCGCGGCTGGTCGAGGCCGCAAGCGATGTCCTCGAGGAGCTGCGCCTGGGTGGGCCTGCGGCGCGTTCTGTGGGGTCGGCCGGTGCCACGCGACAGGCTGCTTCGCCCACCGCCGATACGGCCACTGCAGCCGCATCGGGCGACCCGCTGCTGGACGTCCTGGGCTTCGAGCCGGTCACCCTCGATGCCCTGAGCGAGCGGCTGGGCGAGGCCCCCGCCGCCCTGAGCGCGAGGTTGCTTGAACTCGAGCTCGCGGGAGAAGTGGTGCGCCGGCCGGGCCAGCTTTTCCAGCGGCTGGTGAGGGCCTGAAAAGGGGCATTTTCGAGGTCTCGCGGACCCGGTCGGCTGATGGCCCTGTGGTATCGTGAAACATGTTCGATGTACTCGTGTACCTCTACGAAAATTACTGGCGGCCGGACGCTTGTCCCGATGCCCGCCAGCTGTCCCGCAAGCTCTCGGCCGTCGGCTTCGAGAACGAGGAGATCGAGGACGCGCTGACCTGGCTCGCCGGTCTCGCGACCGTCTCCGACTCCCACCAGATGGCGCAGAGCCCGGACGCCGTTCGGGTCTACTGCCCCGCCGAGCACGACCACCTGGGCAGCGCATCCATCGGCTTCGTGAGCTTCCTGGAGTCGGCTGGCGTGCTGCGCCCGCCGATGCGGGAGATGGTGATCGACCGCGCCATGGCCATCGCCGCCAGCCCGCTGGCGGTCGAGGACCTGAAGATCATCGTGCTGATGGTGTTCTGGAGTGTGGGCGAGGAGCCCGATGCGCTCATCCTCGACGAACTCTTCGTCGACGACGAAGACCGCCTGATCCACTGATTCACAGGCCGACCCGTCGGTCGATCTGCGGCACCCGCACCCCCAAGAGCTCGCCGGCCAGGTCCGGCCGAACCACCCCAAGGGCGGGCGTCAGCTCAAGAGTCTCTGGGGATCGGCGTCCAGCTTGGCCAGGGCGTTTCGGGTGGCCCGCACCGTGAGAGATTCCTCTTGGGCCGGCACCAGCAAGCCGGCCTGCAGGTAGCCCGCCAGCCGCTGCTTCTGGAACAAGGCCCCGCGCCCTCGCTGGGAGACGAACAGGCTGAGCTGCTTGCGCATGCCCTGCCAGGCCAGCTGAACGGGCTCGATCGAGCCGCGCAATTCCAGCATGTACCAGCTGCCGACCTGGAGATCGGCCGCCCATTCCAGGACAGCCGGGGTCGGTGTGGCCCCACCATCGGACACGACCTGAAGGTCATGGCTTTCATGGCCCGAGAGGTCCATGACCACGGCCTCGTCGATCTCGATCTCCCCCGCTTCGGGAAGCAGCTCCTCAAGGTCCTCGAGCCGGCCGGTCAGCTGCCGCAGGCGGTCAGGGGCGATGGCGGCCGACTTGGCGGTGAAGGCGGCCGCGAGCGCGTCGTTGAGGATCTTGATCTGGGCATCTTGCCGGTCGGCGGCGATGCCGGCCTCGCTCATGCCCTCGCGCAGCGTCTTGAGCAAGGGCGGCAGCCGGCGGATCACCTCGGCGCGCTCCTCCCGGGACACCTTGGCGCTGACCGACCAGATGAGGTCGGCGGCGGCGAGCTTGGTCTTTCGGCTGACCTCGCTGGCCGCCCCCGAGCGCAACGCCACGGTGGCCAGCACGTCGGCCCAGACGTGGAAGAGGAAGTTGCGGACCCCCTCCTGCACCGGCATCTCGTTGAGCATCTTGCGCAGCTCGATCGTGTACTGGATCGCCAGGGTCTCGCGCTGCTCGACCTGCTGCGCCAGCGACACGCCCTTGCGGGTCGCGTCGTTCTCGTTCTGGAAGTAGTTCTGGAGGAATTTCTCGAACTCGTTGAGCACGGTCTGGAACACCCGCCGGCCGGTGTCCGGGTAAGCCTCGACCACCTGCACCACGCGCTTGATCTCGATGTCGAGGGCGTCGCCGAGCGTGCGGGAATGGACGTCGAAGCCCATGACGCAGGAGCCCATGCGGTCGATCAGGCGCCGCGCCGGATGGTCGGTCGTGGCGAAGAAGTCGGGCTCGCTGACCGCCACCCTCAGCACCGGCATCTGCAACCGTGCGAACCAGACGCGCAAGCCCGCCGGGATCTTGTCCTCGGTCAGGATGCTTTGGAACAGCAGCGCGACGATCTCGATGGTGGCCCGCTCCACGGGTGTGGAGGCGGCCTGCTTGAGGGCGCGCTTGCGTTCCTGCAGGTCCTGCAGCAGCAAGGGCATGCTGGGCGCGCCCTCGTCGGCGCCGACGATCCGCTCCTGCAGCCCGGCCTGGGCGTCCGAGATGGCCTGCCGCAGCAGGTGAGGCGGCTGGGTGACGGCGGTGGGGGCAAAGGCCGGCATCTGCTCGGCCATCAAGGCCTGAAGCCGCTGGAGCTCCGCCTCGCCCTGCTGGGCCCGACCGACCCCGGCGCCGGGAAGCCCACCCATCGAGGTCATGACCCGGGTGTCGTTGCTGAACTCTCCAGCCCCCGCCGATCCGGTCGGCCCGGCTTGTGAGTTGGCCGACCCTTCGAAGTAGGGTGGCACCAAGCCGCTGTCCGACCGCCGTATCCGCGGCCTCAGGTCGATCTCGGGCAGCACGCCTTGTTCGAGCAACCAGCGGTTGCCCTCGTGGTAGGCCTCCTCGATCAGCTCGCCGAAGGCGGAGTGGACGATGCCCTCGAGCGACTGCCAGTGGCTCTTGGGGAGCCCGACACCGGACCAGCTCTCGACCACGGCACAGGCCACGACCTGGGGCCGCAGCAGATCGGTCAGGTTGAGCTCGTCGAGCCGCTCGAGCGAGCAGACCCGGGCACTGAGGTCGTTGAACTCCCAGGCCGCCTTGTCGCTGAGCGACTGCGCGAGCCGGGAGCTGAGGATCTCGGTCTCGATGGTCTGGTCCTCGACCAGCGTCAATTCCGGCAGCTCCAACACACCGGCGGCGGAGCCGATGGGCACCGCTGCAGACGAGCTGAATTCGGGCAGGCTGGCGAGGGTGCGCAACACCAGCGGTGCGGTGGGCCCGGACATGAGGGACTTCGCCAGGGCGACTTCCCAATGCGGCGCCGGCGTGATCAGGTCGAGAGCCACGTTCTGCAGCCGGTAGGCCGTGGCCGGATCGGCCTTCTGGCTCGCCAGATGGTTCGCGCCCCGCACCACAGACTGCACCGCCGACGGAACGCCGTTCAGCAGGGTCTCGAGGTACAGCCGACGCGCCTTGACGGCGAGTTCTTGCGAATCGGCGGGGGTCGCCATGGGTTGCGGAAGGGCTTTCAGGGGACTTGAAAAAGCACTTTACACCACGGCCCCCGCATTGGGATCCTCAGGGTCGCCCGGTTTGGCCGTGGGGCCGCCCTTGATCAGATCTTCGCGTTTCACGCCCAGCCACATCGCGATCGCGGCCGCCACGAAGACCGAGGAATAGATGCCGAACAGGATGCCGATGGTGAGCGCCAGCGCGAAGTAATGCAGCGTCGGTCCGCCGAAGAGCAGCATCGACAGCACCATCATCTGGGTCGAGCCGTGCGTGATGATGGTCCGGCTCATGGTCGAGGTGATCGCATGGTCGATAACCTCCGTCGTGCTCATCTTGCGGTAGCGCCGGAAGGCCTCGCGGATCCGGTCGAAGATGACCACCGACTCATTGACCGAATACCCCAGCACCGCCAGCACCGCCGCCAGCACCGAGAGCGAGAACTCCCACTGGAAGAAGGCGAAGAAGCCCAGGATGATGATCACGTCGTGCAGGTTGGCGACGATGGCCGCCACCGCGAACTTCCACTCGAAGCGGATCGCGAGGTAGATCATGATGCCCACGATCACGAAGGCCAGCGCGGTGGCACCGTCGACCGCGAGCTCCTTGCCGACCTGGGGGCCGACGAACTCGCTGCGCTGCAATTTCAAGGGCTCGGCGCCGCCGGCGGCGCAGACCTGGCGGCTGATAGCCTCACCCTTGTCGCTGACCGACTGGTCCAGCCGCACGCTGCCGCCATCCGCCGCGCACAGCGCGCCGAAGACGCGCCCGACCACCTCGGCCTGCTTCAGGTCCGCGCGCACCGGCAGGCGGATCAGGACATCGCGCGAGGTGCCGAAGTTCTGCACCTGGACCTCGCCGAAGCCCAGGGCCTCGACGGTCTGGCGCACCTTGGGCAGGTCGGCTGCCTGCGCATACTCGACCTCGAGGACCGTGCCGCCGGTGAACTCGATGGAGAAATGCAGGCCGCGCGTGACGAGGAAGAACACCGCCGCCGCGAAGGTGATGAAGGAGATCGCGTTGAAGACCAACGCGTGCTTCATGAACGGGATGTCCCGCTGGATACGGAAGAATTCCATGGCGTGGGTCTCTGGGCTCGGGGCAGCGGATTCGGGACGAGGGGCTCAGGCCTTGGCAGCGGGTGCGGCCGGCGCATCCGGCCGCCACACGGTGCCGATCGAGACGCCCTTGAGCTTCTTCTGGCGGCCGTACCAGAGGTTCACCAGGCCACGCGAGAACAGCACTGCCGAGAACATCGAGGTCATGATGCCCAGGCAGTGCACGACCGCGAAACCGCGCACCGGGCCCGAGCCGAAGGCCAGCAGAGCCAGGCCGGCGATCAGGGTGGTGATGTTGGAGTCGAGGATGGTCGCCCAAGCCCGCTCGTAGCCGGTGGCGATGGCCGACTGGGGCGAGGCCCCCGCCCGCAGTTCCTCGCGCACGCGCTCGTTGATGAGCACGTTGGCGTCGATGGCCATGCCCAGCGTGAGGGCGATCGCCGCGATACCCGGCAGGGTCAGCGTGGCCTGCAGCATCGACAGCACCGCCACCAGCAGCAGCAGGTTCACGGCCAGCGCCACCGTCGAGAACAGGCCGAACAACAGGTAGTAGGCGCACATGAAGACCGCGATGGCGGCAAAGCCGTAGATCACGCTGTTGAAGCCCTTGGCGATGTTCTCGGCGCCGAGGCTCGGGCCGATGGTGCGCTCCTCGATGATCTCCATCGGCGCGGCCAGCGAGCCGGCGCGCAGCAACAGCGCGGTGTCGTTGGCCTCCTGCGTGTTCATGCGGCCCGAGATCTGGAAGCGCGCGCCCAGCTCGCCCTGGATCACCGGTGCGGTGACCACCTCGCCGCGGCCCTTCTCGAACAACAGGATCGCCATGCGCTTCTTGAGGTTCTCGCGGGAGACCTCGCGCATGATGCGGGCGCCCTTGGCATCGACGGTGAGGTTGACCACCGGCTCCTGGGTCTGACCGTCGAATCCGGCCTGGGCGTCGGTGAGGCTCTCGCCGGTGAGGATCACCTGCCGCTTGACGATCAGCGGCACGCCGCTGCGCTCGAGGAAGCGCTCGCTGCCGAAGGGCACCGCACCGCCGGCCGCAGCGGCCGCCGCCTCGGCGCTGTCATCGACCAGCCTCAGCTCCAGGGTGGCGGTGCGGCCGATGATGTCCTTGGCCTTGGCCGTGTCCTGCACGCCGGGCAACTGCACCACGACACGGTCGGCCCCCTGCTGCTGGATCACCGGCTCGGCCACACCGAGCTCGTTGATCCGGTTGTGCAGCGTCGTGATGTTCTGCTTGAGGGCCTGCTCCTGCACGCGCTGGGCGGCCTGCAGGCTGAGGCTGCCGGTCAGCCGGAAGTCGCTGCCCGCGGCCGATTCCGTCCATTGGAGGTCGGGCAGGGGCTCGGCCAACGCAGCGCGGGCGGCCGAGCGCGCGGCGGCATCACGGAACAGGATCTCGACCGCATTGCCGGCCCGCGTGATCCCGGCGTGGCGGATGTTCTTGTCGCGCAGCAGCGTGCGGATGTCGCCGGTCAGGGAGTCGGCGCGCTTGGTCAGCGCCGCCTTCATGTCGACCTGCATCAGGAAATGGACGCCGCCGCGCAGGTCCAGGCCCAGGTACATGGGCAGCGCGTGCAGCGCCGACAGCCAGGTCGGCGAGCGGCTCAGGAGGTTGAGGGCGACGATGTAGCCGGGGTTGGCCGAGTCGGGGTTCAGGGCCCGGGAGACCGCGTCCTTGGCCTTGATCTGGGTGTCGGTGTCGCGGAAGCGGGCACGCACCGAAGTACCGTCGAGCTGCACGAAGTCGGCCTGCAGGCCGGCGTCCTTCAGGGCCTTCTCGACCCGCGGCACCACGGCCGCGTCGAGCTTCATCGTGACCTTGCCGCTGGAGACCTGAACCGCCGGCGCCTCGCCGAAGAAATTGGGCAGGGTGTAGACCAAGCCGACCAGCAGCGCCACCAGGAGCAGCGCGTATTTCCACAGGGGGAAGCGGTTCATCGCACATCCTCGGGGCCGCAGCCCGTTTCAGAAACCCCGGCACGACCAGGCCGGTGGGCCCCACGACCGACGGGCAGCGGACCCGGCGCCGGCGCTGCCGCCGCCCGGACCCCGCCTCGGGGGCAACGCTTGCCTACTTGATCGTGCCCTTGGGCAACACCTGCACCACGGCCGAGCGCTGCACCTGCATCTCCACGCCCTTGGCCACCTCGATGTCGAGGTAGCTCTCGCCGAGCTTGGACACCTTGCCCAGCACGCCCCCGGAAGTGACGATCTCGTCGCCCTTGGCCAGGGCATCGATCATGGTCTTGTGCTCCTTCTGGCGCTTCATCTGCGGCCGGATCATGACGAAGTACAGGACCACGAACATGAGCACCAGCGGCAGCATGGTCAGCAGGCTGGATTCGCCACCGGCTGCGGCGGCCGGTGCGGTCTGGGCAAAGGCTTCGGAAATGAACACGGTGTCGTCCTTGAAAGAGCGCCCTGCTTGAGCGACAAAAAATAGAAAAGCCCCGGCGCTGCGGGGCTTGTCATGAGGTCTGGTGGCTCGGGGCGGAATCGAACCACCGACACGCGGATTTTCAATCCGCTGCTCTACCAACTGAGCTACCGAGCCAGAACGGCGCAGTATAGCAGCGGCGCACCGGCCGCCAGCGCGCTCAGGGGCTGGTCTTGCGGCCGCGGCCGAGGTCCACGCCGAGCTGCTTGAGCTTGCGGTAGAGGTGGGTGCGCTCCAGGCCGGTCTTGTCGGCCACGCGGGTCATGCTGCCGCTCTCGCGGGCCAGGTGGAATTCGAAATAGGCCTTCTCGAAGGCGTCCCTGGCCTGCCGCAACGGTCGGTCGAGGTCGAACAGCTGCTCGGGATCGGGTCCTGGCGGGGCCGGCAGGTAGGGCGGTGGCGCGAGCACCAGGGCCTCTAGCGCGTCGGCCTCGCCAACCCGGGTCAGGGCGACGGCGGCCGGCGCGCGGGGCGGCGCCTTGGCCAGCGCCTGCTCGACCCCGCGGAGCAACTTCTGCAAGGTGATCGGTTTTTCGAGGAAGGTGGTGGCGCCGAGCTTGATGGCCTCGACCGCCGTGTCGATGGTGCCGTGCCCGGACATCATGATCACCGGCATGGTCAGCTGCTCGGCGGCGCCCCATTCCTTGAGCAGCGTGACGCCGTCCACATCGGGCATCCAGATGTCGAGCAGGACCAGGTCGGGACGCTGCCGCTCGCGAAAGGCCCGGGCCTGGGCCGCGTTCTCGGCCAGCTCCACGGCATGGCCCTCGTCGCTCAGGATGTCCGACAGCAGCGCGCGGATGCCCAGTTCGTCGTCAACAACAAGGATGGTCGCCATGGGATCTCAGTTCAGCCCGCCCACCGCCTCGGCGGCGCCGCTGGGCGGTCCCCCGCGGGGCAGCCCTTTGGAAAATGATAACGAAACTTGCGCGCCCGTCGCCAACGGCACCCCGCCCTCCTGCGAGGGCGCGTCCGACAGGTTGAGCAGGCGCACCCGCGCCGAGTGCTCGTCGGCGATCTTCTTGACCACTGCGAGGCCCAGCCCCGTGCCCTTGGACTTGGTCGTCACATAGGGTTCGAAAGCGCGCTTGAGCACCCGGTCGCTGAAGCCCGGACCGTTGTCGGCCACCACCAGCCGCACCACGCGCCACTGGCCCTGCTCGTTGCGCGCGCCCTCGGTGCGCAGGCAGACCCGCCCATCGGGCTGCCCGGCCACGGCATCAAGGGCGTTCTGCACGAGGTTGTGCACGACCTGGCGCAGCTGGGTGGCGTCGCCCTCGATCGCAGGCAGGCCCTCCGCCAGCTCGGCCCGCAGGAGGCCCGACTCCTGCTGCTCCAGGTAGAGCGCCAGCACCTCGGAGACCAGCGGGTTCAGGTCCAGGGGCTGCAGCTGAGCGGCGGGCAGGCGGGCGTAGTCGCGGAATTCGTTGACGAGCTGCTTCATCGCCTGCACCTGCGCGACGATGGTGCCGACCGACTTGACGAGCAGCTGCTGATCGGCGCCCTCGAGCCGCGCCGAGAGGCGGTGCTCGAGCCGTTCGGCCGAGAGCTGGATGGGCGTGAGCGGGTTCTTGATCTCGTGCGCCAGCCGCCGCGCAACCTCGGCCCAGGCCTCGGCACGCTGGGCCGACACCAGCTCGGTGATGTCATCGAACACCACCAGCCGCGCGCCCCCGGGCAGCGCGGCGCCGCGCGCCAGCAGGGTGAGCCCGTCGCGCTCGGGGGCCCCCTGGAGCTCGAAGGAATCCTGCCACTGCTCGCGCTCACCCGGCTCGGGTCCGGCCTCGAGCTGCTCGAAGCGCTGGCGCAGGGCGGCGTCGAAGCCCTCGAGCCCCGGCACCTCGGCGAGCGGCCGGCCGGCACAGACGCTGGGTGGCAGGCGCAGGATGCGCGTGGCCCCCGGGTTGAAGCTGTCGAGGGCGCCGGTCGCGTCGAAGACGATGACCCCGGCGCTCATGTTGTCGAGGATGGTCTGCAGCTTGGTGCGCGCGGCCTCGAGTTCGGCCACGCTGCGCTCGACCAGATCGCGGGCGTCGGCGAGCTGCTGGGTCATGGCCGCGAACGAGCGGGTGAGGCCGCCGAGCTCGTCGCGGCTGGCGAACACCGGCTTGGGGCTGAGGTCGCCGCGCGCCACCTCGCGGACGCCGTCGGCCAGCAGCAGCAGCGGGCGCGCCAGCCGGTTGCCGAAGGTCGCCGCCAGCAGCACCGCGCCGAAGACCGCGAGGACCAAGGCCAGCGTCAGGGTGCCGATGTACATCTTGCGCAGGCCCTCGCGCGCCAGGGAGCGCTGCTGGTACTCGCGGTAGGCGCCCTGCACCGCCAGCGCGTTGGCGGCCAGGGTGGGCGGCAGCAGCTGGCTCACCATCAAGTAGCGCGCCTCGCTGCCGAGCTCGAAGCTGACCGAGGGGATCAGCGCCACCGCCCGCACGCGCGGCGGCAAGGGCGCATGGGCCACACCACCGCGCGCCGCGCCGACGTCGTCATCGAGGCCCTCGACCTGGGTGACGACACGCGCATTGCGGGCCTCGCGCAGCAGCGCCAAGGCCGGCCGCTCGGGCGCCAGCACGCCCGGGCCCCCCGCGCTGCTCAGCACCTGCCCGCCAGGACCCAGCACTGCCACCTCCTGGACCGCGAGCTGCTCGCGCAGGCGCTCCAGCGCCAGCGGCTGGCGAGGTTGCGGGGCATCGGCCAGGCGCTCGGCAGCCAGGCGGGTCTTGTCGGTCAGGTCGCCCACCAGCGCGTCGATGGTGCCGCGGCCGAGGTTGAGGCCGGCCTCGAGCGCGCCTTCGACCCGCACATCGAACCAGCTCTCGATGCTGCGCGACACGAACTGGTAGCTGACGGTGTAGACCACCAGACCGGGCAGCACGCCCACCACCCCGAAGATCAACGCCAGCCGCAGCAGCAGCTGCGAGCCGAAGCGGCCGCGCGCCACCCGCGCCACCAGCCGGACACCGGCCACCCCGATCACCAGCACCAGCAGGCCGGCGATCACGATGTTGACCCACAACAGCGGCGTGTAATAGCGCTCGTAGAGCAGCCGGTTGTTGGTGGCGACCGCCAGCAGGAAGGTCAACACCAGGCCGGCCCCGAGGGTCGCGACCAGGGAGATGGCCCAGATCCAGCGCGAGGTGCTGCGGCTGCGGCGGCCTGAATCCAGCCGCGCGAGGCGGCGGCGCCAGGGGTCGAGAGCGGAGGTCACGGCGGCGGCGCGGTGAGCGGTGCGGAGCTCAAGGGCTGGCGTCCGGCACCTTGAGGCTGCGGTCCAGCCTCAGCTCCCAGTCCGCCAAGCCACCGAAGCCGATCTGCAGCGGGCGCGGCAGCTGGGCGGTGTCGAGCCGCAGGTTGAATTCGAGGTACAGCCCGTCGTCGTCGGACAGCGCGGCGGCGCTGGCCAGCTTCCAGCTGCTGGCGCGCTGAATCGCACCCAGGGCGTCGGCCACCGTGTCGTAATAGTCGCTGACGCTGCCAAGATTGAGTCGGTAGCGGCGGGTCAGGGGCTGCCAGCTCAGGCGCCAGTTGCGCACCACCCGCGACACCGGCTTGTCGCGCCAGTACCAGCGCGGGCGGTAGACCACGGCCTCGGCCACGAAGTACAGCGGCACGCCCTTGAGCAGCGCATCCTCTACCGCGGCCGGCAGCTCGAAGCGGGTGCTGTAGTCGAGCAGCAGCCCCTCCTCGCTGCGGACCAGGTTCAGCGTGGTCAGCTCGATCCCTTCGGCCTGCAACGCCGCGCCCGGCAGCAGCAGGGCGATCAGCAGCGCGAGCGCCCGCCAGACGCGCTGGAGCAGGCCCCCCACCTCGGGGAACGGCAGCCAGCGTCGCAGACGAAGGGTGAACACGGCGGGGACAGGGCGGCGGGCGGGGGTGTCGCGACGGCGAGCGGACAGGGTGGCGGCGGGGTCAGGCGATCGATGGGTCAGGGAAGACGTCGCGGTCAGGTGTCCGGCGCCTCGGTGCGCTCGAGCAGTGCGTAGAAAAACCCATCAGTCACCGGCTGAGCGGGATTGTCAGCCAATGGCAGCAGATAGCCGGGAGAAGGGAGGGTGCGGGCGTCGGGCGTGCGTTGCAAAAACGCATCGATCTGCCGGTCGCCCTCGGCGCGAAAGACCGAGCAGACCGCGTAGACCAGCCGCCCGCCCGGCCTGAGCAGCGGCCACAGCGCGTCCAGCAGCGCGGCCTGGGTGCGGGCCAGCGCGGCGATGTCGCTGTCGCGGCGCAACCAGCGCACGTCGGGGTGGCGGCGCACGATGCCCGAGGCGCTGCAGGGCGCGTCGAGCAGGATGGCGTCGAAGGGTCGGCCATCCCACCAGGCGGCGGTGTTGCGGGCGTCGGCAGCCTGCAGCCGGGCCGCGAGGCCGAGCCGCTGCAGGGTCTCGGCGACCCGGACGAGGCGGCCGGCATCGGCGTCCAGGGCCAGCAGGTCGAGACCGGCCAGCTCGAGCAGGTGGGCGGTCTTGCCGCCGGGTGCGGCGCAGGCGTCGAGCACCCGGAGCCTCATGCTGGGATCGGTGGGATCGGTGGGCCCGCCCGGGTGGATGCCCGCAAACGGCGCGGGTTCCACCTCCTGGGCGCGAGGCGGGGGTGGGGACCCGCGTTCGCCGGTGTGCCGTGGCAGCGCCGATTCGATCCCCCCGGCAACCGATCGCAGCGCCCCGGCCCCCATCCCCAGCAGCAGAGGCGCCGCCTGCTGGGCGGCGAGGTCCTGCACCGACACGGCGCCCTCGTCGAAACCGGGCAGCGCCTGCACCGGGCAGGGGGCGGCGAGCTCGACGCCCTGGCAAGCCCCCTCCCCCGGCAGCGCAACAACCCGCGCCGCGAGGCCCGCGTCGGCCAGCCGCTCCAGGTAGGCGGCCGGCGTGCTGCGGCGGGCATTGACCCGCAGCGTCATCGGCGCGCGGGTGTTGGCCGCCGCCAGCAAGGCCTGCCAATGCCCCGGCCAGTCGCGCTGCAGCCGGTCGATCCACCAGGCCGGGTGGTTCCACTGCGCGACCGGGTCGGCGGCCACGCGCGCCGCCAGCGCCTCGCGCTCGCGCAGGAAGCGGCGCAGCACCGCGTTGACGAAGCCCGCCGAGGGCCGCGCGCGGTGCTTGGCCGCCTCGACCGCCTGGCTCACCAGCGTGTGGGGGGGATAGGGCGCGCCCTCGTCCTGCGCGGCCAGGGCCAAGGCGGTGAGCAGCAGGGCCTCGACCCAGGGCGGCGGCGCCTTGGGGGCCAGCAGCCTCAACCGGGCCTGGGCCCCGCCAAGCCCGCGCAGCGCCTGGAAGGCCAGCGACTGGGTGCCCGGACGCAGGACGGCCGGGGTGGCGGCGAGCGCCTCGGTCAACGAGCGGCCGGCCCGCACCGCCGCTACCGCATCGGCGGTGGCGTCCAGCAAGCCGGCCAGCGGGGCCGAGACCTTCAAGCCGGGTCGCCGAACGGCAGCACGCCCTGGGCGTCGGCACTGCGTTCGGGCGCTGCAGACGGCAGCGTCGCCGCGGGTTGGAAACCGAACCGGCGGGCCAGCAGGCGCGTCGGCAGCTCGTGGACGGCCGCGTTGAAAGCCTCGACGGCCTCGTTGAAGAGGCCCCGCGCAAAGGCGAGCTGGGTTTCGGCCTCTCTCAAGGCCTGCAGCAGCGCCTGGGCGCGCGGCCCAGTCTCATCGCCCTCGAGTTGCGCTTCCCGCGACTCGATCAGCGCGCGCAGCGGGCGCAGCGCGGCCTCGAGCACCTGCTCGGCCAGGCCCAGGCTCTGGATGGCCTCGGCGCGGCTGGGACGGACCAGCGCATGGTCGGCGGCCGCCTGGGCCTGGCGGGTCGCGGCCGCCAGCGCCTGCAGGGTGGCCCGACCGACGGCATCGTCCATGGCCGGCTGGGGGGCCAGCAGGCCGGCGAGCTCGAAGGCCAGGGCTTGGCGGCGGCGCAGCTGGGCGTCGATCGGGGCCCACACCGCCACCGCCGCACCGCGCAGCCGCACCAACCGGTTGTAGGCCCCGACCCCCCAGAAGACCAGGAGGGCGGCGACCGCAAAGAGGATGTTCTGACCGTGGCTCACGGCGTACGGAGGCGGCTGGGCATGGCGGGCGACTCTACGCCACTGCCGGTGGGCGCCGACAGACCGAGAGCGGGTCCCGCGAGCTCAGACCTTGGGGGGAGGCGCGTCACCGACGACACCGGCAACACCGCCGGCGCGCCCTGCCGTCCAGTCCGTCCAGCCCTGGCGGCGCAGCTCGCAGGCCGGACAGGCGCCGCAGCCGTAGCCCCAGCCATGCCGCTGGCTGCGGTCGCCGAGGTAGCAACTGTGAGTGTGCTCGACGATCAGGTCATTGAGCGCCGGCCCGCCGAGCCGCTCTGTGACCGCCCAGGTCTGGGCCTTGCTGAGCCACATCAGCGGGGTCTCGACCGTCATCGGCGCGTCCAGGCCCAGGCTCAGCGCCACCTGCATCGCCTTCAGGGTGTTGTCGCGGCAGTCGGGGTAGCCGGAGTAATCGGTCTCGCACATGCCGCCCACCAGCACGCTCAGGCCGCGGCGGTAGGCCAGGGCCGCCGCGAAGCCCAGGAACAGCAGATTGCGCCCCGGCACGAAGGTGTTGGGCAGGCCGCCCGCCTGCAGCTCGATGGCGCGCTCGGAGGTCAGCGCCGTGTCCGAGATCTGGCCAAGCAGGCCGAGGTCGAGCCGGTGGTCCTCGCCCAGACGGGGGGCCCAGGCGGGAAAGGTCTGCGCGATGGCCTCGCGGATGCGCGGCCGGCAGTCGAGCTCGATGCGGTGGCGCTGGCCGTAGTCAATGCCCAGGGTCTCGACCCGCGTGTGGCGCTCCAGCGCCCAGGCCAGGCAGGCGGTCGAGTCCTGGCCGCCGGAGAACAGCACCAGGGCGCCGCGCGGATCCAGGCTCATCGCAGCGTCTCGGAGCGGTGTATGCCACAGCGACAGGGAAAGCGGCAGCCGCATCCGCGGCCCACCCCCTCAGCCACGCACTTCCCCCTGGCCCAGCACCACCCACTTCATCGAGGTCAGCCCTTCCAGCCCCACCGGCCCGCGGGCGTGGAACTTGTCGGTCGAGATGCCGATCTCGGCGCCCAGGCCGTACTCGAAACCGTCGGCGAAACGGGTGCTGGCGTTGATCATGACGCTGGCCGAATCGACCTCGCGCAGGAAGCGCATGGCGTTCGGGTGGTTCGTGGTCAGGATGGCGTCGGTGTGGTGGGAGCCGTAGCGGTTGACATGGGCGATGGCCTCGTCCAACGAATCGACCAGCTTGATGCTGATGATCGGCGCCAGGTACTCCTCGGCCCAGTCGGCCTCGGTGGCATCGGCCAGCACCGCGCCCGGCACCGCCGCAAGGAGGGCCCGGGCGCGTGGCCCGCAGCGCATCTCCACGCCCTTGCCCGCGAACACGGCGCCGATGCGCGGCAGGAAGGCGGCCGCCACGTCGCGGTGGACCAGCAGCGACTCGGTGGCGTTGCAGGGGCTGTATTTCTGGGTCTTGGCGTTGTCGGTCACCTTCACTGCCAGGTCCAGGTCGACCTCGGCGTCGACATAGGTGTGGCAGTTGCCGTCCAGGTGCTTGATGACCGGCACCCGCGCCTCGGCGCTGATGCGCTCGATCAGGCCCTTGCCGCCGCGCGGGATGATCACATCCACATGCTCCGGCATGGCGATCAGCCGACCCACCGCAGCGCGGTCGGTGGTCTCGATCATCTGCACGCCTGTGGGCGGCAGACCGGCCTCGGCCAGCGCCGCCTGCACCAGCTTCCACAGCGCGAGGTTGGAATGCAGCGCCTCGGAGCCGCCGCGCAGGATGCAGGCATTGCCACTCTTGATGGCCAGCGACGCGGCCTCGATGGTCACATTGGGGCGGCTCTCGTAGATCATGCCGAACACGCCCAGCGGCACGCGCATGCGCCCGACGCTGATGCCGCTGGGCTGCCGCTTCAGATCGTTGATCTCACCCACCGGGTCGGCCATCGCGGCGATCTGCTC
>CAISYQ010000251.1 GCA_903889735.1 uncultured Methylibium sp. | reverse complement strand
TCCATGCAAGCATTCGCTTACCAGACCCCGGCGTCGATGGCCGACGCCGTCCGCGCCGCCGCGGCAGACAACGCCAAGATCGTGGCCGGCGGCCAATCGCTGTTCGGCTCCATGAAGCTCGGCCTGGCCGCCCCCGAGGCCCTGGTCGATCTCGACCACCTCACCGAGCTGCGCGGCATCCAGGTCGATGCCCACACCGTGACCATCGGCGCCATGACCACCCATGCCACGGTGGCGGCCAGTGCCGAGCTGCGCCGGGCCATCCCCGCCCTGGCGGAGCTGGCCGGCAAGATCGGTGACCGGCAGGTCCGCAACCGCGGCACGATCGGCGGCAGCCTCGCGAACAACGACCCCGCGGCCTGCTACCCGGCCGCCACCTTGGGGCTGGGCGCCACCATCACCACCGACCGTCGCAGCATCCCGGCCGATCAGTTCTTCAAAGGCCTCTACGACACGGCGCTGGCCGAGGGCGAGATCATCACCTCGGTGAGCTTCCCCATCCCCACCCAGGCGGGTTGGCAGAAATTCAACCAGCCGGCCTCCCGCTTCTCGATCGTCGGCGTGTTCGTGTCGCGCGGGCCGCAGGGCGTGCGCGTCGCGGTGACCGGCGCAGGTGCCGGCGTGATGCGGGTCAAGGCGCTGGAAGACCGCCTCGCCGCGCAGTGGTCGGCCTCGGCCTGCCAAGGCGTGACGGTTCCCAGCGAGGGCCTGAGCACCGATCTGCACGGGTCGGCCGAGTACCGGGCCGCGCTGATCCCGGTTCTGGCGGCGCGCGCCGTGGCCGCGGCGGGCTGAGCCGGTCCGTCCCGGGATCTGGGCCACCGGCCGTCGCCTGGCGGGGTGGTCGGTGCGAACGCCCCGCGGGCCAGTCGGTCAGCACCCCGCCGCCCCAGCGGGCGGGTCTGTGATGGCGCCGCTTCGCCCTTCCTTCCGTCCGTTTTCACCGGAGAGTCGCTTGTCCACGGACCTGCCTGCCAGCATCGACGAGACCGCCGCGCGCCTGCTGGCGCATGACTATGTCGCCGACCGCCCGCTGGCCACCGCGCTGTTCCTCGCGCTGCGGCTGCAGCGCCCGCTGTTCCTCGAGGGCGAACCCGGCACCGGCAAGACCGAGATCGCCAAGACCGTCGCCGCGATGCTCGGCCGGCCCTTGATCCGTCTGCAGTGCCACGAGGGGCTGGACCTGGCCGGCGCCGCCTACGAGTGGGACCACCCACGCCAGATGATCGAGATCCGGTTGGCCGAGCGCGAAGGCGCCACCCGCGAGCAGCTGGCCGCCGAGCTGTTCTCGCCGCGCTTCCTGATCCGGCGCGCGCTGCTGCAGGCGATCGACCCCGCCCAGCCGGTCGCGCCGGTGCTGTTGATCGACGAGCTCGACCGCGCCGACGAGCCCTTCGAGGCCTACCTCCTCGAGTTGCTTTCGGACTTCCAGATCACCATTCCCGAGCTGGGCACGGTGAAGGCCCGTCAGCCGCCCATCGTGGTGCTGACCAGCAACCGCACCCGCGAAGTGCACGACGCGGTCAAGCGACGCTGCCTGTACCACTGGGTCGGTTTTCCCGACGCGCAGCGCGAGCTGGAGGTCCTGCGGCGCCGCGTGCCCGGCGCCGGCGAGGCGCTGTCGCGGCAGATCGTGGCCTTCATCCAGGCGCTGCGTGGCTGCGACCTCTTCAAGCTGCCGGGCATCGCCGAGACCATTGAGTGGAGCCGGGCCCTGCTCGAGCTCGATGCCCTGCAGCTCGATCCCGAGACCGTCAACAACACCCTGGGCGTGCTGCTGAAGTACCAGGACGACATCGCCAGGATGCAGGGCTCCGAGGCCGCGCGGCTGGTGGAGCAGGTGCGCGCCGCCCTCCGGGCTTGAGAGCCTGAGCCATGCGCGGGACCGGTGACCCCGATGCGCTGCCCGGCCACCTGGCGGCCAACGTGATGCACTTCGCGCGGGTGCTGCGCACGGCGGGAATGCCGGTCGGCCAGGACCGGGTGCAGCTCGCGCTGCGGGCCTTGCCGCTGTCGGGGCTGGGCAGCCGCGGCGACGTCCACGCCACGCTCTCGGCCTGCTTCGTCTCCGGGCCGGAGCAGCGCTTGATGTTCGACCAGGCCTTCCACATCTTCTGGCGCGACCCCGACCTGCTCGGCCGGGTCATGGCGATGATGCTGCCGCGCGTGCAGGGGCCCGGCCATGGCGCAACGCCGCCGCAGAACCGACGGCTGGCCGCGGCGCTGTTCCCCGCCCAGACCGGCCGCCGTGACGTCCCGCCGCCGGAGAAGATCGAGGTCGAGGCGACGCTGACCTGGTCGGACCGCGAGGTCCTGCGCAAGGCCGACTTCGACACCATGAGCGCCGACGAATGGCGCGAGGCCCTGCGCTTGCTGCAGCGGATGGCGCCCTTCCTCGAGCCCCTGCGCACCCGCCGCATGCAGCCGGCGGCGCGGCCCGGGCGGCCGGACTGGCGCGCCACCATGCAGGCGCTGTCACGCAACGCCGACGACGGGCGCTTGCGCTGGCGCGAGCCGCGCACCCGGCCGGCCCCGCTGGTGGTGCTGGCCGACATCTCGGGCTCGATGAGCCGCTACTCGCGCATGCTGCTGCACTTCGCGCACGCCATGGCGCGCGGCGACGTCCGCGTCCACAGCTTCGTATTCGGCACCCGGCTCACGCCGGTCAGCCGCCTGCTCGCCCAGCGCGACCCGGACCAGGCGATCTCCCAGGTCGTGAGCCGCGTTGCCGACTGGTCCGGCGGCACGCGCATCACCGCCTGCCTGCATGACTTCAACCAGCATTGGTCGCGCCGGGTGCTCGGCGGTGGCGCCACCGTGCTGCTGATCTCCGACGGCCTGGAACATGGCGACACCGAGGCGCTGCGTTTCGAGATGGAGCGGCTGCACAAGAGCTGCCGCCGCCTCGTCTGGCTCAACCCGCTGCTGCGCTATGAGGGCTTCGAGCCCCGGGCCGCAGGCATCCGGGCGATGTTGCCGCATGTCGACCATTTCCTGCCGGCCCACAACCTCGACAGCCTGGCGCAGCTTGCCGGGGCGCTGGCGGGGCCGCCGACCCGTTCCGCCCGCGCGGCCACTGCCCGCGCCCTTTCGTCCACCCCCACCTCCGCGCCTCCTTGATCCTGAGAACACCATGCAACTCACCAGCCAGCAATCCCTTCCCGTGCCCCAGGCCATCGCCTGGGAGGCGCTCAATGACACCGCAATGCTGCAGGCCGCGATCCCCGGCTGCGAGTCGATCACCGCCACCGGCGAGGACAGCTTCGAGGTGGCCTTGACCGCCGCCATCGGGCCGGTCAAGGCCAAGTTCAAGGGCAAGCTCAAGCTCTCGGACCTGCAGCCGCCGACCTCCTACACGATTCACTTCGAAGGCCAGGGGGGGGCGGCCGGCCACGGCAAGGGCCAGGCGACGGTGCGGCTCGAATCGACCGGGCCGAACGACACGCTGCTGCACTACACCGCCACCGCCTCGGTCGGCGGCAAGATCGCCCAGATCGGCTCGCGCCTGATCGACATGGCGGCGCAGAAGATGGCGGGCGAATTCTTCACCGCCTTTGAGCAGCAGCTCGCCGTGCGTCACCCGCGCGCTGCGGACAGCGTCGTGGTGGCCGCCCAAGCCCGACCGGGGCTGTGGTCCCGGCTGATGGCTTGGCTCGGCCTTCGGGGTCGTTAGGGCCGCGGGCGGAATTCGGCGATCATCGGCCGCCTTGGGGTTTCTCGCGGTCTCGTGGCCCACAGCCCATTTCCCGGGTGTCCCCACCTGTCCCCCGTCTGCTTCTGGAGAACGAATCCGTGCGTGAGTACCTGAATTTCTACATTGACGGCGCCTGGGTCGCCCCGGCCGTGCCCGCCCGCCTGGACGTCATCAACCCGGCCACCGAGGCGGTGGCGGGTTGCATCTCGATGGGCTCCGCGGTCGATGTCGACCGGGCCGTGAAGGCCGCCCGGGCCGCGTTCGCCCACTACTCGCAGACCTCGGTGGCGGACCGCGTGGCGCTGCTCGAGCGGGTCATTGCCGAGTACAAGCTGCGCTACGCCGACATGGCCGCCGCGATCACCGAGGAGATGGGCGCGCCGGCGGTGCTGGCGCAGAAGGCGCAGGCCGCCATGGGCATGGCCCACCTGCAGACCGCCCTCGAGGTGCTGCGCGGCTACGCCTTCCAGGAACTGCGCGGCACCACCCTGCTGGTGAAGGAGCCGATCGGCGTGTGCGCCTTGATCACGCCCTGGAACTGGCCGGTGAACCAGATCGCCTGCAAGGTCGCCCCGGCGCTCGCCGTGGGCTGCACCATGGTGCTCAAGCCCTCGGAGATTGCGCCTTTCTCGGCCCAGGTCTGGACCGAGATCCTGCACGCCGCGGGCGTGCCCGCCGGCGTCTTCAACCTGGTCAACGGCGACGGCCCGACGGTGGGTGCGGCCCTCTCCAGCCACCCCGAGGTCGACATGGTGTCCTTCACCGGCTCCACCCGCGCCGGCATCGAGGTGGCCCGCAACGCGGCGCCCACGATCAAGCGCGTGCACCAGGAGCTGGGTGGCAAGTCGCCCAACATCATCCTGCCGGATGCCGACTTCAAGCGCGCCATCACCGCGGGCGTGCGCGGTGTGATGGGCAACTCGGGCCAGTCTTGCAACGCCCCCACCCGCATGCTGGTGCCGACTGCGCGCATGGACGAGGCCCGGGCCATCGCCCGCGAGGTGGCCGAGGCCACGACCGTGGGCGACCCGGCCAGCGGTGCGGCCATGGGCCCGGTGATCTCGGACCTCCAGTGGAACAAGATCCAGGGCCTGATCGCCCGCGGCCTGGAGGAAGGTGCCACGCTGGTGGCGGGCGGCCCGGGCAAGCCCGCTGGGCTGGAGACCGGTTACTACGTCCGGCCCACGGTGCTGGGCCATGTGAACAACCAGATGACGGTGGCGCGCGAGGAGATCTTCGGCCCGGTGCTGGCCATCCTGGGTTACGACACGGTGGATGAGGCGGTGGCGATCGCCAACGACACCCCCTACGGCCTGGCCGCCTATGTGTCGGGTGGTGACCCCGAGGCCACCCGGCAGGTGGCGTCACGGCTGCGGGCCGGGCAGGTCAACATCAACAGCGCCGGGCCCGACCTGATGGCGCCCTTCGGCGGCTTCAAGCAGTCGGGCAACGGCCGCGAGTGGGGCGACCATGCCTTCGGCGAGTTCCTGGAGGTCAAGGCCCTGCTGGGCTTTGCGCCCAAGGCCGCGGCCTGAGCGAGTGGGTGCCCGGGCCCGTGTGGTGG
>CAISYQ010000250.1 GCA_903889735.1 uncultured Methylibium sp. | reverse complement strand
TACCCTCGGCCACGATGGTCCCCACACCGGTCTTGGTGAAGAATGCGGGGATGCCGGCGCCACCGGCACGCAGCTTTTCAGCCAGCGAGCCTTGCGGCGTGAATTCGAGCTGGAGTTCGCCCGCCAGGTACTGGCGCTCGAACTCCTTGTTCTCGCCGACATAGCTGGAGATCATCTTGCGGATCTGCCGGGTCTCGAGCAGCTTGCCCAGGCCGAAGCCGTCAACGCCGGCATTGTTCGAGATCGCGGTCAGGTCCTTGACGCCGGTATCGCGCAGCGCATCGATCAGCGCCTCCGGGATGCCGCACAGGCCGAAGCCGCCGACGGCGATCAGCTGGCCATCCCTGACGATGCCGTCGAGCGCCGCCTGGGCGCTCGGGTAAACCTTGTTCATGTACGGGGCTCCTTGATTCCTCAAGCAGAAGCGTACTACGACTGACCTGGGGCAAGTCCTGAAACACGCGGCCGCGCCCGCGCCGAAATCAATCCGCCAGCGCCCGCAGCCAGTCCGGCAGCGGCGCCGACTTCTGCTGCGGGAAATCCACCCAGACCATCTTCGCGCCGCCGCTGGCATAGATCTGGCCGGGCGCATCGGCGCGTTCCAGCGTCACGTAGGTGTCGAGGCTGCTGCGGCCCGGGTTGCGGATGTAGTGCTTGGCCAGCACCTCGCCCGGGTATTCGAGCTGGCGCAGGAAATTGCAGAAGGCATTGATGATCACCGGCCCCTCGCCCTGCGGGTTGGCCGGGCAGCCGATGGCGTCGAACCAGGCCAGGCGCACGATCTCGAGGTAGCGGAAGTAGATCGTGTTGTTGACATGGCCCATCACGTCCATGTCGCCCCAGCGGATGGGGATGAGCATTTCGTGGGTCAACTTCTTGTCATCGGGAATGTCAAAGCGCATGCCGTGTCCTGTTCGAGGTGTTCCGGGTTCCGTGTTCTGCGTCCCGGTGGGGTGAGACCGCTCCGCGCAGTGGCCGCGTTTCTAGCACGGGGCCCGGCAGCGCGCCCTGCCGCTTACACTTTCTTCCGATCGGGCGAAGCACTTCATACCGCCCTCTCTCCGAACCCGCAGAAGGACTCCACCGATGACGCCGCAAGCCCTCCTCGAGCAGTACGGCCCGCGCGAAGCGATGGAGTTCGACGTGCTCGTCGTCGGCGCCGGCCCGGGCGGCCTGGCCACCGCCATCCGCCTCAAGCAGCTGGCTTCGGCCCAGGGCCGTGAGCTCTCGGTCTGCGTGCTCGAGAAGGGCTCCGAGCCCGGCGCCCACATCCTCAGCGGCGCCATCATGGACCCGGGGGCGCTGACGGAGCTGTTCCCTGACTGGCGTGAGCGCGGTGCGCCGCTCACCCAGGCCGTCACGGCCGACGAATTCCTGTTCCTGAGCGAGACCGGCGCCCGCGCCACGCCCGACGCGCTGCTGCCTGATTGCTTTCGCAACCACGGCAACTACATCGTCAGCCTGGGCAATGTGGTGCGCTGGTTGGGCCAACAGGCCGAGGCCGCGGGCGTGGAGATCTTCCCCGGCTTTGCCGCGGCCGAGGTCCTCTACAACGAGGACGGCTCGGTCAAGGGCGTGGCCACCGGCAACCAGGGCCTGGGCAAGGACGGCCAGCCCACCGGCCATTTCCAGCTCGGCATGGAATTGCACGCCAAGTACACGGTCTTCGCCGAGGGCGCGCGCGGCCACCTCGGCAAGCAGTTGATCGAGCGCTTCCGGCTCGACGCCGGGCGCGACCCGCAGAGCTACGGCATCGGCCTGAAAGAGCTCTGGGAGGTCGATCCGGCCCGCCACCGTCCGGGCCTGGTCGTGCACACCGCCGGCTGGCCGCTCGATGACAGCACCTACGGCGGCAGCTTCCTCTACCACCTGGACAACCACCAGGTCGCTCTCGGCTTCGTGGTGGGGCTGGACTACGCCAACCCCTGGCTCAGCCCCTTCGAGGAATTCCAGCGCTGGAAGACCCATCCCCGCATCCGCACCCACCTCGAGGGCGGCAAGCGCATCGGCTACGGCGCCCGCGCCATCACGGCCGGCGGGCTGCTGAGCCTGCCCAAGCTGGTGTTCCCGGGCGGCGCGCTGGTCGGCTGCGAGGCCGGCACGCTCAACGCCAGCCGCATCAAGGGCAGCCACGCCGCCATCAAGACCGGCATGCTCGCCGCCGAGGCCGCCTTCGAGGCGGTGGTGGCCGGCCGGCAGCACGACGAGCTGGTCGCCTACCCCACGGCCTTCGAGGCGAGCTGGCTGCACACCGAGCTGCGCCAGGCCAAGAATTTCAAGCAGTGGTTCAAGAAGGGCCGCACCACCGCCACGCTGATGACCGGCATCGAGCAGTGGCTGCTGCCCAAGCTCGGGATGCGCGAGCCGCCCTGGACGCTGCACCGCGAGAAGGCCGATCACCTCTACCTGAAGCCGGCCGCGCAATGCCCACAGATCGCCTACCCGCGGCCCGACGGCCAGCTCAGCTTCGACCGGCTGTCCTCGGTGTTCATCAGCAACACCAACCACGAGGAGCAGCAGCCCGCCCACCTGACCCTGCGCGACGCCAGCGTGCCGGTGGCGACCAACCTGGCCCTGTACGCCGGCCCCGAGAGCCGTTACTGCCCGGCCGGCGTCTACGAGTACGTCAAGACCGATGCTGGCGCCGACCGCCTGCAGATCAACGCCCAGAACTGCGTGCACTGCAAGACCTGCGACATCAAGGACCCCACCCAGAACATCGTCTGGGTCACGCCCGAGGGCGGAGGCGGACCGAACTACGCCGGGATGTGATCCCCGCCCCGAATCCAGACGCCCAGAGAAGGCGCCCCCACCCCAACCGGGATTGACCCCCAAGACACCCCACGAGGAGACCCCCATGCCCCAGCCACTGCAAACCATCGCCGACGCCATCCTCAGCCAGACCACCGGTCGCGCCGGCGGCGTGCCGGGCGTCGTCGCGATGGCGACCGACCGCCAAGGCAACTTCTACGAAGGCGCCGCCGGACGGCGCTCGCTGGGGGGCGAGGCGCCGATGACGCTGGACACCGTGATGGCGATGTTCTCCACCACCAAGGCCCTCACCGGCACGTTGGTGATGCAGCTGGTGGAGGAAGGCCGCATCGCGCTGGAGGACGACGCCCGCCGCTATGCGCCGGAGCTCGGCGAGCTGCAGCTGCTGCAGGGCTTCGATGCCGACGGGCAGCCGATCACCCGCCCTCCCCGGCGTGACATCACCCTCAACGACCTGATGCTGCACATCTCCGGAATGGGCTACGAGTTCTTCAGCGCCGACGACCTGAAGTACCGCACCGTCAAGGGCATCCCCAGCGTCATTGGCTGCAACTTTGCGAGCATCCGCACCGTGCTGCTGCACGAACCCGGCGAGCGCTGGACCTACGGCCCCAACATCGACTGGCTGGGCCGCATCGTCGAGCAGCAGCGCGGCAAGAGCCTGGGCGAGGTGATGAAGGAGCGGCTCTTCGACCCGCTGGGCATGGCCGACACCGGCTTCGTCATGAACGACTCGATGAAGGCCCGCCGCGCCGTGATCCACGACCGCGCCCAGGACGGCCGGCTCACCCCGCTGCCCGACCTGACGCTGCCCCAGCCTCCCGAGATGGAGATGGGCGGCCACGGCCTCTACGGCACGGTGGGCGACTACATGAAGTTCATCCGCATGATCCTCAACGACGGCGCCGGCCCGGGCGGCCGCGTGCTGAAGGCCGAAACGGTGGAGCGCATGAGCCGCAACGGCCTGCCGGACGGCGTGAACAGCGGCGGCTGGCCCAGCTCCATCCCCTCGCTCGCCAACGCGGGCGAGTTCGACCCCGGTATCGCCAAGACCTGGGCCTACACCTTCCAGCGCAGCGAGGAAGCCACCCGCACCGGCCGCCCGGCTGGCTCGCTGGCCTGGGCGGGCCTGGGCAACCTCTTCTACTGGATCGACCGGACCCATGGCATCGGCGGCTTCTGGGCCTCCCAGATCCTGCCCTTCCAGGACGCGGCCTCCTACCCGGCCTCTGTGGAGTTCGAGACGGCGGTCTACGCCAGCATGAAGCGCTGAGAGACCCGCGCCGGGGCGGCAACCCGCAGGCCCCTCTCCGGCGCCACGCGCC
>CAISYQ010000249.1 GCA_903889735.1 uncultured Methylibium sp. | reverse complement strand
TGGATTTCAACTTCCGCTTCTCGACCGCCTCCACGCCCGAGTCGCTGCAGGCACGGCTGGAGGCGGTGCTGCAGCGCCACGGCCTCGAGTACCGCCTGGAGTGGACCCTGGGCGGGCGGCCCTTCCTCACCGAGCCGGGTGACCTGACTGGTGCGCTCACCGCCGCCATCGAGGCCGTCACCGGCCGCCGCACCGAGCTCTCCACCACCGGCGGCACCTCGGACGGGCGATTCATTGCCACCATTTGCCCCCAGGTGGTGGAATGCGGCCCGGTCAACGCCAGCATCCACCAAATCGACGAGCATGTGGCGGTGGCCGACATCGAGCCGCTGAAGGACATCTACCGCGGCACGCTGGAGCGCTACCTGCTGTGAGGGGGTTGACGTGAACCTCCGCGCGCTGATCGAGGCCGCGAGCGCCCGCTTGGACCAAGCGGGCGTTTCGTTTGGGCAGGGCACCACCAACGCCTTCGACGAGGCCGCCTGGCTGGTGCAATGGGCGCTGGGCCTGCCGCTGGACGCGCTGGACGAGCAGGCCGTGCGCCCGGTCAGCGCCACCGAGGAGGCCGCTGCGCTGGCGCTGATCGAGCGCCGCATCGAGAGCCGCCAGCCGGCCGCCTACCTCACCGGCGAGGCCTGGCTGCAGGGTGTGGCCTTTCATGTGGACGCGCGCAGCATCGTGCCGCGCTCGCTGATCGCCGAGCCGCTGGCCGAGGGCACGATCGACGCCTGGCTGTCAGACCGCACCCAGCGGGTGCTGGACCTGTGCACCGGCAACGGCAGCCTCGCGGTGCTCGCCGCGCTGGCCTGGCCCGAGGTCGAGATCGATGCCGCCGACCTGTCGGACCCGGCGCTGGCGGTGGCCCGCCTCAATGTCGACCGGCACGGCCTGTCCGAGCGCGTGACGCTGCTGCACTCTGACGGCCTGGGCGCCGTGCGCGGCCCCTACGACCTGATCCTGTGCAACCCACCCTATGTGAACGCCGCCTCCATGGCGGCGCTGCCACCGGAATTCCGCGCTGAGCCGGTGCTGGCGCTGGACGGCAATGCGGCGGGTGGCGCCGACGGCATGGATTTCATCCGCGGGCTGCTGCGCGACGCGCCCGCGGCGATGACGCCCGAGGCGGTGCTGGTGCTGGAGATCGGCCATGAGCGCGCCCACTTCGAGGCCGCCTTTCCGCGGCTGGAGGCCGTGTGGCTCGAGACCAGCGCGGGCGAGGACCAGGTGCTGCTGCTCACCCGCGAGGCCCTGCTCCAGCTCGAAAGCGGGTCGGCCGCAGCCGGGATCCACCGCTGACCCACTGCTGACCCCGCACGCCCCCGCCCCGCCACACCCCGGACCGCCCCACGCCCCGCGACCCCCATTGAACGACCTGGAACCCCCGAACCCGTGATCACGCTACGCAACCTCACCCTGCGCCGGGGCCCGAAGATCGTTCTGCAGGGCTGCAACCTCACGCTCAACCCCGGCGAGAAGATCGGCCTGGTCGGCCGCAACGGCGCGGGCAAGTCCTCCCTGTTCGCGCTGATGACCCACCGCCTGCAGGCCGACGCCGGCGACTTCACCATGCCGCCGCGCTGGCGCATGGCCGAGGTCGCCCAGAACATGCCCGAGACCGACCAGGGCGCCACCGACTTCGTGCTCGAGGGCGACACCCGCCTCATGGAGGCGCAGGCCCAGGTCGATGCCGCCGAGGCCAGCGGCGACGGCCACGCCATCGGCGAGGCCTATGGGCTGCTGGCCGAGGTCGGCGCCTACGACGCCCGGCCGCGGGCGCAGGCCATGATGTTGGGACTGGGCTTCAAGAGCGCGCAGCTCGACGCCCCGGTCGACAGCTTCTCGGGCGGCTGGCGCATGCGCCTGCAGCTGGCCCGCGCGCTGATGTGCCCGAGCGACCTGCTGCTGCTCGACGAGCCCACCAACCACCTGGACCTCGACGCCCTGGTGTGGCTGGAGGCCTGGCTGCAGCGCTACGAGGGCACGATGCTCGTCATCAGCCACGACCGCGAGTTCCTCGACGCCATCACCCGCGTCACGGTCCACCTCGACGAGGCCCAGCTCACCCGCTACGGCGGCAACTACAGCAGCTTCGAGCTGATGCGGGCCGAGCGCATGAACCAGCAGCAGGCCGCCTTCAGCCGCCAGCAGGACAAGGTCGCGCAGCTGCAGCGCTTCATCGACCGCTTCAAGGCCAAGGCCAGCAAGGCCAAGCAGGCGCAAAGCCGCGTCAAGGCCCTGGAGCGCATGGAGAAGATCGCCCCGGTGCTGACCTCGGCCGACTTCAGCTTCGAGTTCAAGGAGCCGCAGAACCTGCCCAACCCCATGCTGGTGATGCGCGACATGAGCTGTGGCTACGCCAGCCCCGACGGCGGCGAGCCGATCACCATCGTGCGCCACGTCACCCGCTCGGTCCAGCCCGGGCAACGCATTGGCATCCTTGGTGCCAACGGCCAGGGCAAGTCGACGCTGGTCAAGACGCTGGCACGGGCCCTGCCTGCCCTGGCCGGCGAGGCGACCGAGGGCAAGGGGCTGGCCATCGGCTATTTCGCGCAGCAGGAGATGGACCTGCTCACCCCCGAGAGCGGACCGATGGAGCACATGATCCGCCTGGCCCGGCAGGTGTCACCCGGCGCCCGCGAGCAGGAGCTGCGCAATTTCCTCGGGCAGTTCCGCTTCCCCGGCGACATGGTCCACCAGCCGGTGGGCTCGCTCTCGGGCGGCGAGAAGGCCCGGCTGGTGCTGGCCATGCTGGTCTGGCAGCGCCCCAACCTGCTGCTGCTGGACGAGCCCACCAACCACCTGGACCTGAGCACCCGCGAGGCGCTCTCGATGGCGCTCAACGAGTTCGAGGGCACGGTCATGCTGGTCAGCCACGACCGCGCGCTGCTGCGCGAGGTCTGCGACGAGTTCTGGCTCGTCACCGCCGGCGGCGTGAGCGAGTTCGACGGCGACCTCGACGACTACCAGCGCTGGTTGCTCGAGCGCGCCCGCGACGAGGCCCGCAGCTTCAGCGACGCGGCCAAGGCGGCGGCCGCGCCCAAGGTGTCGGTGGCCACACCGACGCCCGCAGCGGCTGCGGCGGGTACCGGCACCAGCCCGTCCCGTGCCGCGGCCCCAACGACGGCGACCGTCAAGGCCACGCCGGCCGCCCCAGCCTCGGCCGGCCGCGAGGACCGCAAGGCCAGCGCCCAGGCCCGCCAGCGCAGCGCCGGGCAATTGCGCCCGCTGCGCGACGAGCTCACCCGCACGGAGCAGCGCATGGCGGCGGCCGGCGCCGAAAGCGAGGCGCTGGCCCTGCAGCTGGGCGGGGAGGTCTCGGCGGCGCAGCGCGTCGAGATGGGCCGGCGGCTGAAGACGCTGCAGGACGAGGTGCAGGACCTGGAGGCGCGCTGGCTGGAGCTCAGCGAGTCGATCGAGGCGGCCGGGGCAGGCTGATGCGCTGATGGGCTTGGCCGAGCGGGGTGACCCGGGTCGGTGACCGGGGCCTGGTGAAGGAGGTCGGTGGCAACCGCCGTCGAACGGCCGGTGATTCGCCGAAGATCCGCCGCTCATCGGCCGCTCATCGGCCGGTGATTGGCCGGTGATTGGCCGGCGGTTCTGCACCCCCGGGATCGCCTCGCCTTCAATGCACGTG
Source organism: uncultured Methylibium sp. (assembly GCA_903889735.1). Lineage (GTDB taxonomy): Bacteria > Pseudomonadota > Gammaproteobacteria > Burkholderiales > Burkholderiaceae_C > Methylibium. Next base: position 831 of record CAISYQ010000249.1, on the reverse strand, counting down.
GTCGTCGGGCGGCGGGCGGATCGCCGGTTCCCGCTCCAGCAGCTCGATCTGGCGCAGCAGCGCCGCCATCTCACCCCAGCCCCCGCCCGTCCCCCCGCTCTCACCCGCCTGCGGCAGCCAGCGGGCGCGCAGGTAGCCGAAGCGGTCGATCAGGAACTCCATGTGCGGCGGCGGCGCGTCCAGGACCGTCCGGCCGGCATCGGCCAGGGTGCGCCGGAACAGCCGGTAGGCGGTGGCCGCCTCCAGGCTGCCGTCGGTGACCACCGGGAAAGGCAGCGGGCCGGGCGGGGACGTGGACGTGGACGTGGACGGCTGTGAGGCCGAAAACTCTGGCGGTTCCGCCGAAGCGGCCGGCTGGCGCCCCGGCACCCCTGCCACCATCGCAAGGCCTGAATCGGCCCCCAGCGCCTGCGGCCAAGGGACCGCCAGCACCTCGGCATGGCGCTCGCGCAGCTGCGGGTAGGCCTGGGCCAGCTGCTGCAGGCGGGCGGCTGAGCCCTGGGGGGCGTAGAAGACCAGCAGCACGCTCCCCTGGCCGCGCTGCCCGCTGAGCGAGCCAGGTTGCCCGGCGGTGGTGTCGTAATCGAAGTCCGGTGGCCCCAGCCAGGGCTGGCCGGGCGCGACCGCCGCGGTCAGGATGCGGGCCTGGTGGCCGGCGGAGAAGGCCCGCAGGAAATTGACCAGGTCCCAGCGTTGCTCGACGCTCAACACCTCCGAGAAGCCCGGCATCCCGCCCTCGGGCCGACCATGGCTCAGCCACCAAAAGATGTCGCCGGCCGTGTGCAGGGCGGTGTGGGGTTCGGTCAGGTTGGCGGCCTTGCGGGGCAGGCC
>CAISYQ010000248.1 GCA_903889735.1 uncultured Methylibium sp. | reverse complement strand
CGCGCTGGAGAAAATCTTTGGTCGCCACCGCGCCGATACGCAAAAGGTGACTGGTGTGTACGCTGCCGCTTACGACTCGGCCGAAGGCTGGGACAAACTGAAAGAAGAGATCAACGCCTTCGATGAAAAAGAAGGTCGCCGCCCGCGCGTGATGATTGCCAAATGGGGCCAAGACGGCCACGACCGGGGTGCCAAAGTGGTGGCCACCGCGTTTGCCGATTTGGGTTTTGACGTGGACATGGGCCCGCTGTTCCAGACGCCGGAAGAATGCGCCCGCCAGGCGATCGAGAACGATGTGCACGCGGTCGGCGTGAGCACGCTGGCCGCGGGCCACAAGACGCTGGTGCCGGCCATCATCAATGAGCTCCGCCGCCAGGGCGCCGATGACATCATCGTCTTCGTCGGCGGCGTGATCCCGCGGCAGGACTACGACATGTTGTTCGAGGCCGGCGTCAAGGGCATCTACGGCCCCGGCACGCCGATCCCGGCCAGCGCCAAGGATGTGCTGGAGCAGATCCGCAAGGCGCAGGTTTCGGCCTGACCTGGCCTGCGCGCAAACGGCCGATCACGGACAACGGGTCAGGGGCGATGCTGCAGCCAGCCGATCAGGCGCTGTTCGATGCAGTGCGTGGGCCGGTCGGCCTGGCGCAGCGGCGTGCCATTGCCAAGACCATCACGCTGCTGGAGTCGACCCGCGCCGACCACCGCGCACGGGCCGACGAATTGCTCAACGCCCTGCTGCCTTCGAGCGGCCGCTCGCTGCGGCTGGGCATCAGCGGCGTTCCGGGGGTGGGCAAGTCGACCTTCATCGAAGGTCTGGGCCTGTTCCTGATCGAGCGCGGCCACCGGGTGGCGGTGCTGGCGGTCGACCCCTCGTCCACCGTCTCGGGGGGCTCCATCCTCGGCGACAAGACGCGCATGGAGCGGCTCTCGGTCGACGAGCGCGCCTTCATCCGGCCCAGCCCCTCCTCGGGCACGCTGGGCGGCGTGGCCGAGAAGACGCGCGAATGCATGCTGGTGCTGGAGGCGGCGGGCTACGACATCGTGATCGTCGAGACCGTTGGCGTCGGCCAGAGCGAGATCGCCGTGGCCGGCATGAGCGACATGTTCGTGCTGCTGCAGCTGCCCAACGCCGGCGACGACCTGCAGGCGATCAAGAAGGGCGTGATGGAGATCGCCGATCTGGTGGTGATCAACAAGGCCGACCTCGATGCCCATGCCGCCACCCGCGCGGAGGCGCAGATCACCAGCGCGCTGCGGCTCTTCGGAATGCACGGGCACCCCGACCACGCCACGCTGGAGACGCTGTGGCAGCCGCAGGTGCTGCAGATGAGCGCGCTCAAGGGCAGTGGCCTCGAAGGGTTCTGGGCCAGCGTGGAGCGTTTTCGCGACCTGCAGTCGGCGAGCGGGCGGATGGCGGCGCGGCGCCAGCGGCAGAGCGAATCCTGGATGTGGGAGCGCATCGAGGCCGGGCTGCGCGCGCGGTTCCGCGGTCACCCTCGGGTGCGGGAGGCGCTGGAGCCGATGGCGCGCGAGGTGCACGAGGGCCTGCTGGCGCCCTCGGTGGCGGCCCGGCGTCTGCTGGACCTGATGGATGCACCGGGCAGTGGCAAGACAGATTGACGACATCGACAGAATCGACAGGACAAGGAGCAAGGCATGCACGACATCAATGAACGGCTGGAGCAGATGCGCGCCGCGGCGCGCCTGGGTGGTGGCGAGAAACGCATCGCCGCCCAGCATGCCAAGGGCAAGCTGACGGCGCGCGAGCGCATCGAGCTGCTGCTCGACGAGGGCACCTTCGAGGAATGGGACATGTTCGTCGAGCACCGCTGCACCGACTTCGGCATGGAGGCCAGCAAGGTGCCGGGCGACGGCGTGGTGATCGGCTACGGCATGATCAACGGCCGCCTGGTCTTCGTCTTCAGCCAGGACTTCACGGTGTTCGGCGGCTCGCTCAGCGAGTCGCACGCCGAGAAGATCTGCAAGCTGATGGACCAGGCGATGAAGGTCGGCGCGCCGGTGATCGGCCTCAACGATTCGGGCGGCGCCCGCATCCAGGAGGGCGT
>CAISYQ010000247.1 GCA_903889735.1 uncultured Methylibium sp. | reverse complement strand
GGGGAAGGGCGGCGACAACGCCTCGGACGTTCAGCCAGGCGCGTTCCTGAAGACCTCCGGCGGCATTTGCCGCATGGCCGTCAGGGTCAGGGTAATGTGCCGGGCCAGCAGGTCTGAGGCGTGCTGTGCGTCGCGGGCCAGCGCCGCCTCGAAGATGGCGGTGTGTTCGTCGTGCACGTTGCGCGGCTGCACTGGGTTGAGTAGCGACAGCCGCCGGTAGCGCTCGGACTGCTGGTTCAGGATGCCCACGAAATGCCGGATCCAGGAGGAGCGGCAGGCCGAGATCAGCACCTCGTGGAAGCTGCGGTTGCGGGCCTCCCATTCGGCGGCCGCCGAGGGTGCATCGGCCGCGAGCTTCTCTTCGGCCCGCGTCAGCCGGTGGAAGCAGCCCACCAACTCGGCCTCCCAGGCCTCGTCGCCCTGCGCGATGGACTGGCGCAGCGCCTCGGTCTCCAACAAGGCCCGGGTGCGCGTAATGTCCTCGAAGTCGGCCAGCGAGATCGGCACGACCCGAAATCCCCGTTGTCCCTGGGTCACCACCAGGGCGTCGGACACCAGCAGCGCCAGCGCCTCGCGCAGGGTGCCGGCACCGACGTTGTAGTCGTCCTTCAAGTGCTCTACCCGCAACCGGGAGCCTGGCGAGAGGCGGCCTTCAATGATGTCTCGGCGCAGTTGTCGGTAGGCGCCCTCGACCAGGGTCTTGGGTTCGAACTCCACCGCGTCAGGGGGCGGGGGAAGGGTCATCAACGGGACGTTCATGGCTCAACAGGGTGCTGGGGATGTCGGATTTCGACAGACATGTAGCGAAGTTGCAACGGTGAAGTCTACGATTTTCTCGCGCATCGATGTTGAACGCAATTAATCTCGAGAAAACTAGGTATTTGCGATAGGATTGAAAATTGTCGTTCCTCAGTAAGATTCTCGCAACTAATGTGATGGACGACAAATTTCACGCAGAAATCCCCGTGCAGATCACCGCCCCTCAACCCACCATCACTTGCGAGGCCGCCAGCGCCGCGCTGACGGCGGCCGTTCGCCATGCCGGCTCGCTCGGTATTCCCGTGGCGGTGGCGGTGGTAGACCGCGCCGGCCTCCTGGTCGGCTTCCTGCGCATGCCGGGCGCGCCCCTGCATTGCGCCGACATCGCCACTGACAAGGCCTACACCGCCGCGAGCTTCGGCTTGCCGACCCACCAATGGACCGAGGTGCTGGCGCAGCACTCGGAAGCGGTGCGCCACGGCCTGCCGCGGCGGCCGCGCTTCGTGGCCTTCGGCGGCGGCCTACCGATCGATGTTGCCGGTACCCGTATCGGCGGCATCGGCGTGTCGGGCGCCTCGGAGGAACAGGATCAGCAATGCGCCCGCGCCGGGCTCGACGCTTTGGGCGTCGGCGAATGACCGACATGGGCATCTGCCAATGACCCTCGGCCGCGACCGAATGAACGCAAGCAGGCCGGGCCGCTGAGCGGCCCGTTCCCCAGTCCCCAGTCTCCAGACCATGCAACCGATCCAGCACTTCATCAACGGCCAGCTCCTGGCCTCCCAGAGCGGCCGCAGCTTCGAGAAGCGTTCGCCCCTGACCGGCGGTCTGCTGGCCCAGGTGGCCGAGGCCGGTCGGCCGGAGGTCGATGCCGCGGTGGCGGCGGCCCAGGCGGCGCTGCACGGGCCCTGGGGCCGGATGGCCACCGCCGAGCGGGTCGAGCTGCTGCATGCGGTCGCCAACGAGATCACCCGCCGTTTTGACGACTTCCTGGCCGCCGAGGTGGCCGACACCGGCAAGCCGGTGAGCCTGGCCCGCCACATCGACATCCCGCGCGGGGCGGCCAACTTCAAGATCTTCGCCGACGTGGTCAAGAACGTCGCCACCGAATGCTTCGAGATGGCCACGCCCGATGGCGGCGGTGCCCTCAATTACGCCGTGCGCTCCCCGGTGGGCGTGGTGGCGGTCGTGTGCCCCTGGAACCTACCGCTGCTGCTGATGACCTGGAAGGTCGGCCCGGCCCTGGCCTGCGGCAACACCGTCGTCGTCAAGCCCTCGGAGGAGACGCCGCAGACCGCCGCCTTGCTGGGCGAGGTCATGAACGCGGTGGGCATCCCGCCCGGCGTCTACAACGTGGTCCACGGCTTCGGGCCGGACGCCGCGGGTGAGTTCCTCACCACCCACCCGGACGTCAACGCCATCACCTTCACCGGCGAGACCCGCACCGGCGCGGCCATCATGCGCGCCGCCGCCACCGGTGCGCGCCCGGTCTCCCTGGAGATGGGCGGCAAGAACCCGGCCATCGTCTTCGCCGACTGCGATTTCGACGAGGCCGTGGCCGGCACCATGCGCTCGGTCTTCGCCAACTGCGGCCAGGTCTGCCTGGGCACCGAGCGGGTGTTTGTCGAGCGTCCCATCTTCGACCGCTTCGTGGCCGCGATGAAGCAAGGTGCCGAAGCCCTGAAGCCGGGCCTGCCCGAGCACCCGGACACCGGCATCGGTCCGCTGATCTCGCAGGAGCACCTGCAGAAGGTGCTGTCCTACTACCGCAAGGCCGTCGAGGAGGGCGCCACGGTGGTGACCGGCGGCGGCGTGCCATCGATGCCGGTCGAGCTCGCCGGCGGCGCCTGGGTGCAGCCCACCATTTGGACCGGCCTGCCCGACAGCGCCACCGTGATGCGCGAGGAGATCTTCGGCCCCTGCTGTCACATCTCGCCCTTCGACAGCGAAGAGGAGGTGATCCGCCGCGCCAACGACACCTCCTACGGGCTCGCGGCCTCGGTCTGGACCAGCCAGCTGAAGCGCGCCCACCGGGTCTCGGCGCGCATCGAGGCGGGTCTCGTGTGGGTCAACTCCTGGTTCCTGCGTGACCTGCGCACCCCCTTCGGCGGCGCCAAGCAGTCCGGCATCGGCCGCGAGGGCGGGGTGCATTCGCTCGAGTTCTACACCGAGCTCAAGAACATCTGCATCAAGCTCTGAGCGCAGGCCAAAGCTCGATCGAGATCCTCTTCACTGTCTTCAGGACCGAGATTCCATGAACCACTCCACGAGCCCATTGCGCCGGCGGGGCCTCGCGATCGCCGCGCTGGCGGTCGGCCTCCTGGGGGGCTGCATGAAGGCCCCCGACCTCACGGCCGTCAAGGCCGAGCGCGCCAAGCCCATCTCCCGAACCGACAGCTTCCAGTCCGCCTCCAGCAATGGCAAGGTGCTGGTGGCCGGGACCGCCGCCAATGCCATCCTCTCCTCGTCCGATGGCGGGCAGACCTGGAGCCGCCATGCCCTGGCGGCCCCGTCCTCCGTCACGGCGCTGGCGACTTGCGCCGACGGCACTTTCGTGGGCGTGGACTTTTACCGCAAGGTCTGGATCGGCGATGCGAGCGGGACGCAGTGGAGCGCCCAGCCCACGGTCAAGGGCTTTGATGCGCTGGCGGTCACCTGCGACCCGTCCGGCCGGATCTGGCTGGCCGGCAGCCGCAGCACCCTGCTGTCCAGCGCGGACAAGGGCAAGACCTGGAAAGCCGTCGACTTTGGTGAGGACGCGCTGTTGACCACCATCCAGTTCATCGACGCCGACCATGGCGTGGTGACCGGTGAGTTCGGCACCGCCCTCGCCACCGCCGATGGCGGGGCGACCTGGCAAGCGCTGCCGAAGATGCCCAACGAGTTCTACCCCTACGCCACGCTGTTCACCGACCAGCGCAACGGCTGGTCCAGTGGGCTGGCCGGCGTGATCCTGCGCACCTCCGATGGCGGCAAGACCTGGGCGCCCCAGGCCAACGAGAGCAAGCTGCCGATGTACTCGCTGCTGAGCCAGGGCCCGGTGCTCTACGGTCTGGGCGCCGGGGGCCAGATGGTCATGCTGCAGGGTGACACCTGGAGCCGCTTCGACCACGGCCTGAGCTTGCCGGCTTACTTGAGTGCGGGCGCGGTGCTGGACGCGCAATCGATGCTGGTCGTCGGGCCGGCCGGTGCGCTGCATGTCGTCAAAGCCACGGGCCGCGTGGCCCTGGCCACTGCCAAGACCCAGGGAGAGACCCCATGAAAAGCATTCGCAGTTCCATCGTCGCGCTGCTGCACCGTGGCGAGGAATGGCTCTTCGCCAACCCGAAGTACGTGCTCAGCATGATCCTGCTGGTCACGATCGGATTCGCGACCCAGTTGCCCCACCTGAAGATCTACACCGACTTCAGTGACCTGCTGCCCCAGAAGCACCCTTACATCCAGACCTACAACCGGATCAAGGAGAACTTCGGCGGCGCCAACATGATCGTGATGGCGATCGAGGTCGAGCAGGGCACCATCCTGAACGACACCACCCTGGCGTTGATTCACGAGGCCACCCAGGGCGTGGACAACCTGCCCAGTGTCAACCACAACCTGGTCTCCAGCCTCACGCACCGCACCGCGCGCAAGGTCTTCCTGAACCCGGACGGCAGCTTCGCCTCGGTGCCCTATTACGACGCGCGCCAGCCCACCCACACACCCGAGCAGCTCGAGCAGTTGCGCAAGGACATCCAGGCCAACCCACAGGCCTATGGACTGCTCGTCTCGCCCGACTTCAAGGCGGCGATGATCAAGGCGCAGCTCAACGAGGCCGGCCTCGACTACGTCAAGACCTTCACCGCGCTGCAGGAGGTCCGTGCGGGGCTGGCCAAGCCCGGCCACAAGATCCATGTCGCCGGCAACCCGGTGCTCACGGGCTGGGTCTACACCTACCTGAACCAGATCATCACCATCCTGATGGTCACGCTGGCGCTGCTGGCCCTGCTGCTCATCGCCTACTTCAGGCGCTTCTACGGTGTCTTCCTGCCGCTGCTGGGCATTGCGCTGTCCTCGATCTGGGGCCTGGGCTTCATGGCCATGTTCGGCTACAACCTCGAGCCGCTGTCGCTTCCCATCCCCTTCCTGATCGCCGCCCGGGCCACGTCTCACGGCGTGCAGCTGGTGGCCCGTTACTACGAGGAACTGGCCATCACCCACAACGGGAAGAAGGCGGCACGCAATTCGCTGGACGCCTTGTTCAGGCCGGGATCGCTGGCCATCATCGTGGACGCGCTCGGCATCTTCGTGCTGGTCCTGGGCGCCGCGCCCTTCAATGCCAAGCTCGGCGTATCGGCCGGGTTCTGGGGCCTGGCGGTCATCTTCACGGTCCACTTCATGGTGCCGCTGGCGCTCACCGTGCTGCCCCAGCCCAAGCAGATGGAGAACAAGAACGAGAGCGTGCGCGGCCTCCTGGCCAGCGTGATGCAGCGCACGGGCGGCACTTTCGCCGGCGCCGCGACCATCCTGGGCGTCTCCGCCGTGCTGATGGCCGGCGCCTCGGTGCTTGCCACCCGCGTGCAGATTGGCGAGTCTGAGCCCGGCTCGCCGCTGCTCAAGCGCGATCACGACTTCAACCTCTCCGTCAAGGCGATCAACGACCGTTTCCCCGGCGCCGAGGAGCTGCACATCGTCGCTGTCACCGCCGAGAAGGGCGGTCTCAAGCGCCCCGAGGTGATGCTGGCCATCGAGGAGTTCCAGACCGCCATGTTGGCCGACCCCGCGGTCGGCGGCGTGAAATCCATCCCCACCGTGGTGCGCGCCGTCAACCGGCTCACGCACAACGACGATCCGCGCTGGATGCAGATCCCCGACAACGCCTCCGAGGTCGGCGGACTGCTCTTCACCTACCTCGCATCCAGCCCCATTCCCGGCGCACTGAAGGAGTTCATCAGTCCGGATGAGAACGAAGCCAACATGGTCTTCTATTACAAGGACAAGAGCGCGGAGACCATCGCACGCGCCGTGGCCATGGCCGAGGAGGAGGCCGCCCGGATCGAGGCCAAGGTGCCCGGCCTCAACATCGAGGTCGGCGGCGGGCTGATCGGCGTGACTGCGGCGGCCAACGAGGCGCTCCACAGCGACCACCAGATCATCATCCCGGCGGTGATGATCGTGGCCTTCCTGCTGGTGATGCTGTACTACCAGTCCTTCCATGCGGGCTGGCTCATGGTGCTGCCCATGCTCTTCGCGACCGTTCTGACCTACGCCTACATGGCCCTGCAGGGCATCGGTGTCAGTGTCAACACGGTGCCGGTGATCGCGGTGGGCGTTGGCGTGGGCATCGACTACGCGGTGTACTTCATGGACCGCATCCGCGAGGAATACGAACAGACCCAGAGCATGGAGCAGGCGGCGATCAATGCCTTCAGCACCACCGGCTATGCGGTGAGCTTCACCGCGTTGACGCTGATTGCCGGCGTGGTGATGTGGATCTTCCTGTCGGATCTGCGCTTCCAGTCCGATGCCGCACTGCTGCTGGCCTTCATGCTGGTGGTCAACGCCATCGCGGCCATGCTGATCGTGCCGGCATGGTGTGTCGTTTTCAAGCCGAGCTTCGTCACCGGTGGTGACGAGCCGGCACAAGGGGCCGCGCAGGCGGCGTGAGGGCGATCCGGAGTCTGGGGGCCTGAGACCCGATCCGTCGCGAGAGTGTTCAGTCAAACCGAGATCTGCACCAGAGATCCACAACAGGAGACAAGGATGAGTATGAAGACAGAACCGCTGAAGCGGCATGCACTGGAACTCGCGCGGGATCGCTCGGGTCCGCCGTCCGTGCTGTCGGCCGTGGCATTGGCCTGCGCGTTGGGCAGCGCCTTTCCGGCCCTGGCCCAGAACGCGGCATCGGCCGCGCAGCAGGACCTGGACCCCTGGAAGGTCGATATCTTTTACGAGAACGACACCCGATTCCGCGGCAAGGACGCCACCGGCAAGAGCGTGGGCCTGTCCAAGTTCCGCAACACCATGCAGGTGGAAGCCGACAAGAAGCTCAGCGACGGCTGGGCCTTCCGCAGCATCCTGCGCGGCAGCTGGGACGGTGTCTACCGGATGAACGAGGACGAGTTCGGCAAGACGGCGGGCAGCAAGAGTGCGGCCGATGTGCAGATCGAGAACACGGCCGGGCCCGCCGCGGCGGGCGTGGGCCTGCTGGGCCCCAACGTCGCCGGCAATCCGCTGAGCGTGCATTACGGCAGCACAGTGCCTTTCGGTAGCGGCGTGGGCTACACCATCGTCGACGTGATCCAAGGCCAAGCTGGTCTGCCGAACCTTGGCGGCCCCGGTGGCGGCCCAGGCATCAACAAGTTCATCGACCCGAACTACGCCAACACGGCGCTGGCGCCGGCCTCCTACGGCCCCGGCACCGGCCTGCGCGTGCTGGGCGATCGGTGGCACAGCACCACCACTGGTGGTGTGGCCTTCGCCGTGCCGGTACGGCCCTGCGACTACGACAGCCGCGGCTGCACCGACTTCGGCGGCTATGGCGACAAGAAGCTGAGCGAGCTCGAGGCGCCGGAATTCAACGACCGGCTGGACTTCATCCGCGAGGCCTATGTCAAGAAGACCTTTGGTCTGGCCGACGGCACCGAGCTCTTCGTCAAGCTCGGCAAGCAGCAGGTGGTGTGGGGCCGCACCGACCTCTTCCGGGTGCTCGACGTCATCAACCCGGTCGACTACTCGCGCAACAACATCTATGACGAGCTGCAGGACATCCGCATCCCGATGTGGATCGCCCAGGCCGAATGGCGCATGGGCGGCTCGGAGTCGATGCAGGACCGCAACCTCAGCGTGGTCTGGAATTTCGACCAGTTCCGCGCCAACAACCTCGGCCAGTGCGGCACGCCCAATGTCATCCTGGACGCCGGCTGTGCTTTCCGCGGCCTGAAGAACCTGTGGGACAACGGCACCACCGTCTCCAACTTCGCCGGCTTTGTGCCGCCTGGGACGCCGGCGGTTCTGCCGAATGCGGGCGGGGTGCACTTCGCCACCAATTTCGGGCCCAACCAGATCGGCCTGCGCGACGTCAACCTGCCGGACTGGAAGCTCAAGAACCAGAGCCTGGGCCTCAAGTTCGAGGGCGTGACGAAGGACGGCCTGTCCTCTCGCTCAATGCCCTGAGCTACCTGTCCCAGTTGCCTTCTCTGCGCGGCATCGACGTGCGGTCGCCGAATGCCAGTAACCAGAATGTGGTCAATCCCTTCACGGGGGGCTTTGGCAACGAATCGCCGTTCTCCGGGCCGGCCCAGGGCATCCCGACGACCCACCTGATCGCCTTTGACATGCACTTCCCGCGCATCAACATGGTGGGCGGCTCGATGGACTTCCAGGTCGAGCAGCTCAACGCGGCGATCCGTGTGGAGGCGGCGGTCACGGATGGCGAGGAATTCGCTAACACGCTCAAGCCGCGGCTGTATTCGGAGAACCAGGTATTCCGCTCGGTCATCGGTTTCGACCGCCCGACCTTCATTCCCTGGATCAACCCGAACCGCACCACGCTGTTCTCGGCGCAGCTGTTCTACCAGCACATCTTCGACCACCAGGAAGAGCAGCGTGCAGGGGGTCTGGTCGGTATGCCGGACTGGGAGGACAACGTCATCGGCACCCTGCTGATCAAGGCTTTCCTGATGAACGACCGGCTCAGCCCCCAGCTGATCATGGCGCGCGACTTCAAGGCCCATTCCTGGGTCGCCTCGCCGCAGGTGGAGTGGTCGATGACCGACTCCCTCAAGATGGTGGTCGGCGGCAACTTCAAGGGCAAGTCGGACAACTCCAACTCGCGCTGGAGCTGGGATGACTGCCGCTCGTGCAACCCGTACGCGCCCTACACCTCCTACGGCGACCTGACTCCGGGCTCCTCTGGCATGGGCGGCCTCGAGCCCCTGGGCCGCTTCCGCGCCGGCCCCATCGGGTCGGCCTGGAAGGAGAACGAGGTCTACTTCACCCTGAAATACAAGTTCTGAAGACGGAGCGAATCATCATGAAGAAATCACTCATTGCAGCCCTGCTGGTCAGTAGTTTCGCGGGGCTGGCCGGTGCCGCCACCGAGGCCGAGATCGAGGCCGCGTTCAACCCCTACAAGGCCGGCATGCCGACCTTCCCCGGCCTCAAGCCCGGCCTCGTCATCAACAAGGACAACATCGAGCAGTTCAAGGACATCGTCGATGCCGCGCAGTACAAGCTGATCAAGGACGGCTGGTACGACATCAAGGTCAGCGAAACCTTCGACTTCCCCAACCCCAAGGGCTATGTCGAGGCCACCAAGAAGAACGCCGGCAAGACCAAGCTCGGCGCCAAGACGGGTGAGCTCGAGGGCTATGTCTCGGGCCGACCCTTCCCTGAGGAGCCCCAGGCCTCCGACGCGCGCGCCGGCGAAAAGCTGATCTGGAACTTCAAGTACGGCATCAACTGGGGCGAGGCGGCCGCTGTTAGCCCCTTCTACTGGCGCTACCGCAATGCGGCCACAGGACAGATCGAGCGGACCATCAAGTTCCACTTCAACTTCCTGAACTATACCGGCCGCACCGACCTGGAGCCCATCCCCGCGATCACGCCCAACCCCTCGGGCCTGTTCCGCGCCATCTACGCCAAGGTGGAGGAGCCGCTGGATCTGAAGAACACGCAGCTGCTGATCCAGAAGTACCAGGACGACACCAAGTTCGATGACGCCTACCTCTACCTCGGTTTCCAGCGTCGCGTGCGCCGCCTGGCGACCGGGCAGGTGACGGACGCCTTCCTGGGCTCCGACCTGATGATCGAGGACTTCGAGGGCTACGAGTCGCGCGTCTCGGACATGAAGTGGAGCTACCTGGGCACCAAGAACGTCCTGATGCCCTACTACAAGCACAACGAGATGCCGCTGACGGACGAATACAAGGATCCGGCCTACAAGTTCGTTGACTTCGGCGGCAAGGGCAACTGCATGCCCAAGGTCTCCTGGCAGCTGCGCAAGGTCTATGTGATCCAGGCCGAACCGGTCAATGCGGCCCACCCGATCAGCAAGCGCATCATGCACTTGGACGTGCAAACCTTCGGTGCCTCGCGCAACCTGATCTATGACCGCAAGGGCGAGCTCTGGAAGAGTTTCACCATCGGCAAGGCGCACCCGGACCACCACCTGCCCGTGAACAAGGGCACCGGCATCGCGCTGGACGACGCCTTCTCGGTGATCGATGTGCAGGCCCAGCACTGCACCACCGGCCAGTTCAAGGGCCAGGTCGATGCCAAGATCAGCCCGCCCAGCCTGTTCCAGGTGCAGAACATGCGCGGCGGCGACTGACCTGGCGAGCCGGTCGCTGGAGGAATTCAGCGGTCGGCATGGATCGTCATGAAAAGGGTGCATCGAGACCAGTGACCCTGGCGCTTGGTGCACCCGTCCTTGCTTTCAGGGCGACGGTGGTCGGCGGCGCGGACGCAGCGGCCGCCAAGCCTCACCACGGTCAAGAACCCTCAGAACACTCACTCTCCCCCCAGCCCCCATGAACACACCCACCAACCCCGAGCTCGGCCAGCGCGTCCAGGCCGCCGGCATCGACACGAATTACCACGACATCGGCAGCGGCGAACCGGTGTTCCTGATCCACGGCTCCGGCCCCGGCGTCACGGCCTGGGCCAACTGGCGCTTCACCATCCCGGTGCTGGCGCAGCGTTTTCGCGTGATCGCGCCCGACATGGCCGGTTTCGGCTACAGCGAGCGGCCGGCGGGCATGCAGTACTCGATGGACGGCTGGGTCGATCACGCGCTCGGCCTGATGGACGCCCTGGGGATCGAGCAGACGAACCTGGTCGGCAACTCCTTCGGCGGCGCGCTGGCGCTGGCGCTGGCGATCCGCGCGCCCCAGCGCGTCAAGCGGCTGGTGCTGATGGGCAGCGTCGGCGTGAGCTTCCCGATCACGCCCGGCCTCGAGGCCGCCTGGGGCTACACGCCCTCGATC
>CAISYQ010000246.1 GCA_903889735.1 uncultured Methylibium sp. | reverse complement strand
GATCCCTGAGCTCAACAAGAAGCTCACCGGCATGTCCTTCCGGGTGCCGACCTCGGACGTCTCGGTGGTCGACCTCTCCGTGGAGCTCCTGCGCGTGGCCAGCTACGCCGAGATCTGCGCCGAGATGAAGGCCCAGTCCCAGGGCGCCATGAAGGGCGTGTTGGGCTACACCGAGGAGAAGGTGGTCTCCACCGACTTCCGCGGCGAGCCCATGACCTCGGTGTTCGACGCCGAGGCCGGCATCGCGCTGGACAGCACCTTCGTCAAGGTCGTGTCCTGGTCCGACAACGAGGGGGGCTACTCCGACAAGGTGCTGGAGATGGTGCGGGTGATCGCACGCTGAGCACGCTGGGGCGGGTCTGCGGGCCTGCCCCAGCGGCCGCCAAGGCCGCCGAGGCCCCTTGCGGGTCATGGGTGTTCGACCGCTGGTTGTTGATGTTCACCTGCCGACCGGTCACGGACACTTACACCGCCGGTTGACCTCGGGTTGACCGCGGGAGGGGCGCCCCGTCATGGGGCCGTCCTAAACTGGCAGGCTCGGCTCCTGGAGTTCGCCATGCCTGTCTGCCCCGCCCCCTATCGCATCGCGGTCCTGGCCCTCGGGTTCGTGGTCCAGGGCCTGTGCGCCGCACCGCGCGAGGCGCCGCCGCCCACCGAACGCCCGGCCCGGGGATTGATCGTCCGCATGGCGGCCGACGCCAGCCCCGCCGACTGGGACCGCCTGGCCCGGGCCGCTGGGTTGCAGGGCCGGGCCTCGCGCGAGCGCGGTGCCCGCTCGCGTTTGCTGGCCGCCGACAGCTTGCTGGAGGCCGGCGCCGCCCGCGAGCTCGCCCAGCGCCTGCGCGACCAGCCGGGGGTGGCCTGGGTCGAACCCAACACCCGCGAGCGGCGCCTGCAGGCGGTCACCCCCAACGACCCCGACTTCACCAGCGGCAACCAGTGGTGGCTGCGCCCGGTGCTCGGCAGCAACAACAGCGCCCTGGCCGACCGGCTGCGCGGCGTGCCGGGTTTCCAGGCGGCCTGGGTCCAGAGCCGCGGTGCCAGCGACTCGGTGGTCGCGGTGCTGGACACCGGCTACACCGACCACCCCGAGCTGGCCGGCCGCGTGATCAACGGCTTTGATTTCGTCTCGGAAATCGACTACGCCAACGACGGTGACGGCCGCGATACCGATGCCCATGACCCCGGCGACTGGGTCAGCGCCGAGGACCGCAGCGCCAACGCCGCCCTGTTCAAGGACTGCGCGGTCGAGGACAGCGTCTGGCACGGCACCATCATCGCCGGGCAGATGGTGGCCCTGACCGACAACGCGGTCGATGTGGCCGCGGCGCAGTGGCAGGGCCGCGTGCTGGCGGTGCGCGTGGCCGGCAAGTGCGGGGCGACGGTGGCCGACATCGTCGACGGCATGCGCTGGGCCGCCGGCCTGCCGGTGGCGGGCGCGCCGGTCAACCCCCACCCGGCCCGCGTCATCACCCTCAGCTTCGGCGGCGATGCGGCCTGTGGCCCGGCCTACCAGGACGCCATCGACGACCTGCGGGCCGTTGGGGCGGTGGTGGTGGCCGCGGCCGGCAACGAGCATGGGGCGGTGCTGCGTCCTGCCAACTGCACCGGCGCGATCGGCGTCGGGGCGGTGAACCGTGATGGCTTCAAGGCCAGCTATGCCAATTTCGGCAAGGAACTCACGCTCACCACCGTGGGCGGTGACCCGGCCAGCGACGGCGCCTGGGGCCCGCTGCTCGGCGACAGCGGCCTGCTGACGATCAGCAACCGCGGCACGCGCGGCCCCGGCGCGTCCGGGCGCGCCTATGTCTTCGGCAGCAGTTTCTCGGTGCCGCTGGTGGCGGCCGCGGCGAGCCTGATGCTGACCGTGCGGCCTTCGCTCAGCGCCGCGCAGCTCATCGACGGGCTGCAGCGCAGCGCCCGCCCGCATGTGAGCTCGCCGGTCATCAAGACCTGCTCCGACGCCAACCCCGGCCGCTGCATCTGCACCACCAGCACCTGCGGCGCCGGCCTGCTCGATGTGCCGGAGGCCTTGCGGTACGCCGCCGATCCGGCGGGCTACACCGCGCTGACCTTGAGCGCCGCCGTGATCGACAACACCGAGGTCCGTGCTGCCGCCGACCTCGGCACGGACCGGCCGGCCAACCCCGCGGCCGAGGGCACGGGCAGCGGGATCTCGGGCGGGGCGCTGGGCTGGCCCTGGCTGCTGGCGCTGGCCGCGGCCGTCGTGCTGGTTCACCGGGCCCGGCGGACCTGATCCCGGCAGGCCATAAGGCCTGAGCACGGGCCGGGTGACCGGCGCCTGTGCCCCGGCGGTTTCAGGGCTTGCTGGGAGGCGCGCTCGCGGCCGCCATGCCGGCAGGGGCGCTGGCCGGGGGTTCCACGGTGACCGCTGGAGGCTCCTCGGAAGGGCAGGTCTCGAAGCGGCGGCCACCGAGCTGCTCGGGGGTGAGGGCGGTCAGCTGCTGCTGCTGGGCCGCGTCGGCCTGGGCAATGCGCAAGGCGCGGGGCTCGACGGCGCTGGCATCGATCACCCGTGCCGTGGTCACACGGCGCCCCGCCAGGGCCTTCAGTTCGGCGTCGGCCAGCCCCTGGCTCTCGTGGCGGCTGAGCACCAGGGCAGGGCCGCTGGCGCCGGGCGCGGGCAGGCGGGCCTCCTCGGCGCCGAGGCCGCGCTGGCGCAACTGCGCCAGCTTCTTGGCGATCTGCCCGGTCTCGGGGAAGGGGCCCATCACGATCCACCACGCGCCACCGAGTGCCCGCACGCTCAGGCTGTCGGCGGGCAGCAGCGGCTGCACGAGGGCCTGGGCGTCGGCCAGGGCCTGGGGCTCGAAGGGCCCGGCCTCCAGGCAGACTGGCGGTGGGGGGGGCTCGGCCGCCGAAGCGGCCACCACAGGGGCCGAGGCCGCCAGGGCCACCGGCTGGATGCGTTCGGGGTTCACCTGCAGCGCCAGGCGCCCGGGCTCGCGGTCGCCCTCGGGCTTGGCGCCGATCGTGGCGTTCAGGGGCGCCAGCCAGCCCTCACGCCAGGCCCAGAAGCCGGCATTGGCCAGCAGCAACAACAGTACCAGGGCTCTCAACATGGGCGAATGCTCACTTCTCCGCTAACAATTGACAAAGGGCCTTGACTGGTGACCAGCCTCAGGCCGCCGCCCTCATCGACACCGCAGGCCAGACCCTCCGTCACGGGCGATCCGATCGCCCGCACGCGCAGGCCGTTCAGGGCGTCGCGCGCCGCAAAGCGATCGGCAAAGGCCGCGAAGCCGTCGCGCTCAAAGTCCTGCACTGCCGCCAGCAGGGGCAGCGCCACTGCATCGAACAGGCTGGCGGCGGTGGCCGCCGGCTCGATCTCGCGCCAGCCGGCCACGGCCCCCTCCAGGCCCGGCCGTGGCGCGGGCGCCGCCAGGTTGAGGCCCACGCCGATCACGGCGTAGCGGCCGCCCTCGTGAGCGCCTTGACCTCCCCGGCCTGACCGAGCCTCCAGCGGCAGGGTCTCGATCAGCACCCCGCCGAGCTTGCGGCCGGGCGCGCCGTCGGGGCCGGTCAGCCAGAGGTCGTTGGGCCATTTGATCCGTACCCGCGGGTGCAGCGCCTCGGCCAGCGCCACGCCCACGGCC
The DNA here is from genome assembly GCA_903889735.1 of uncultured Methylibium sp. GTDB lineage: Bacteria > Pseudomonadota > Gammaproteobacteria > Burkholderiales > Burkholderiaceae_C > Methylibium. The sequence continues at coordinate 14,190 of CAISYQ010000246.1, read as the reverse complement.
AGCGAGAGCCCGGACCAATCGGCCGGGGCCAGCACCAGTCCGAGCGAGAAACACAGCGTGCCGGGCCCGGGCGGCGCGCCGGGTGCGCCGGCGGGCTCGGTGAACCAGGGACGACCCTGCCGACCGCGGCCGGCACGCTGATGCTCGACCACCAGCAGACGCGCGCTGGTGTCGCCGCCACGGGCGCGCTCGAGCAGCCGGGTGTTGCTGGAATCGGCCTCGGCCAGCACCTCGACGACCAAGCCGGGGCGCAGGCGCTCGAGCGAGGCCAGGCCGGGGACGCGCATTGCTTGCGATGCCAGGCCTGGGGCGTTCATCGCTTGGGCGCCAGCATCGTGCCGCGGCAGCGTTTGGAGCCGCAGCGGCATTCGTACTGCTTCTTGAGCTTGGGCGTGTAGCGGTCGTCGATCACCAGGCCGTAGTCGTAGAACAGCTCCGTGCCCGGCTTGATGGCCCGCAGCGCCTTGACGAAGACGCGGCCATCGGTCTCGTCGGCCTCGCAGTTGGGCTGGCAGGAGTGGTTGATCCAGCGCGAGGCGTTGCCGCCATGCTTGGCGTCGATGACCTGGCCCGACGCGATGCTGAAGTAGAAGGTGTGGTTCGGATCGCTGGGATCGTGGGGGTGGCGGCGCAGCGCCTCGGGCCAGTCGATCCGCTCGCCGGTGTATTCGATCAGCACCTCGCCGCGGGCCAGCGGCTGCACCGCGTACATGCCCTTGCCGTGAACGCCCGAGCGGCGCACCTGGATGCGGCGTCCCCGGGCAGCGGGCGGCTCGGGGGCGGCAGCGGCTGCGACCTTGGGGGGCGGCTTCGAACCGGCCTTGGAGGTGAGAGGCGCGGCGCGCTCATCCCCGGTTTGGGGCGCGGACTTGCGACGCGGGGCTTGCGGCATGGTCGACTTTGGCTACATTGAATTCATGGGTGCGCGCGCGTGAGCGCGTGCGCGCGAGAGACCGGATTGTAGGGATGGCGCCAGGGAGCGCCGCCGCCGGACAACAACGACATGGACGCAATGAGCAAAGCACTGGTGATCGCCGAGAAGCCTTCCGTCGCGCAGGACATCGTCCGCGCGTTGACGCCGAGCTCGGGCAAGTTCGACAAGCACGACGACCACTTCGAGAACGAGCACTACGTCGTCACCTCGGCCGTGGGCCACCTGGTCGAGATCAAGGCGCCCGAGGAGTTCGACGTCAAGCGCGGCAAGTGGAGCTTCGCCCACCTGCCGGTGATCCCGCCGCACTTCGACCTGGCGCCGATCGACAAGGCCAAGAGCCGTCTCACCGCCGTGGTGCGCCAGGTCAAGCGCAAGGACATCACCGAACTCATCAACGCCTGCGACGCGGGCCGCGAGGGCGAGCTGATCTTCCGGCTGATCGTGCAGTACGCCGGCACCGAGAAGAAACCGATCGACAAGCCGGTGCGGCGCCTGTGGCTGCAGAGCATGACGCCGCAGGCCATCCGCGACGGCTTCGACCACCTGCGCTCCGATGCCGAGCTGCGTGGCCTGGCCGACGCCGCCCGCAGCCGCAGCGAGGCCGACTGGCTGGTCGGCATCAACGGCACGCGGGCGATGACCGCCTTCAACTCGCGTGACGGTGGCTTCTTCCTCACCACCGTGGGCCGGGTGCAGACGCCCACGCTCAGCATCGTGGTGGAGCGCGAGGAGAAGATCCGCAAGCATGTGTCGCGCGACTACTGGGAGCTCAAGGCCAGCTTCGCCGCGGCCGCTGGCAACTACGAGGGCAAGTGGTTCGATCCGGCCTGGAAGAAGAACGAGGATGCCGAACGCCGCGCCGACCGGCTGTGGAACGAGGTCGACGCCCAGGCCATCGCGCAGGCGGTGCGCGGCCAGCCGGCCAGCGTGAGCGAGGAGTCCAAGCCCAGCAGCCAGAGCAGCCCGCAGCTCTACGACCTCACGCTGCTGCAGCGCGAGGCCAACTCGCGCTTCGGCTTCTCGGCCAAGACCACGCTGTCGATCGCGCAGGCGCTCTACGAGAAGCACAAGGTGCTGACCTATCCGCGGACCGACAGCAAGGCGCTGCCCGAGGACTATGTGAGCGTTGTGAAGCAGACCATGGAGATGCTCGCCGACGAGGACCTGCCCGGTCCGCTGCGCGCGCTCTCGGGCCATGCGCGCAAGGCGGTCAACGAGGGCTATGTGAAGCCCAACAAGCGCATCTTCGACAACGCCAAGGTCTCCGACCACTTTGCCATCATCCCGACGCTGCAGCCGCCGAAGTCGCTCAGCGAGATCGAGGCCAAGCTCTACGACCTGGTGGTCAAGCGCTTCCTGGCGGTGTTCTACCCGCCGGCCGAGTTCATGGTCACGACGCGCATCTCGACCGTCAAGGCCGCTGGCGCAGAGCACCGCTTCCAGACCAATGGCAAGGTCATGGTCAAGGCCGGCTGGCTGGCCGTCTACGGGCGTGACAGCGAGGACGCCGACGCCACGCTGGTGGCGGTGGCGCCCGGCGAGGTGGTGAAGACCGAGAGCGTGGATGTGAATGCGCTCAAGACCAAGCCACCCGCGCGCTACACCGAGGCCACGCTGCTCTCGGCGATGGAGGGCGCCGGCAAGCTGATCGACGACGACGAACTCCGCGAGGCCATGGCCGAGAAGGGCCTGGGCACGCCCGCCACCCGGGCCCAGACCATCGAGGGCCTGCTGGCCGAGAAATACATGATCCGCGAGGGCCGCGACCTGATCCCCACCGCCAAGGCCTTCCAGCTGATGACGCTGCTGCGCGGCCTGCAGGTGGAGGAACTGACCCGCCCGGAGCTCACCGGCAACTGGGAGTTCCAGCTCGCCGAGATGGAGAAGGGCAAGCTCAGCCGCGACGCCTTCATGCGCGAGATCGCCGCGATGACGCAGAAGATCGTCGCCAAGGCCAAGGAGTACGACCGCGACACCATTCCCGGCGACTACGCCACCCTCGCCACGCCCTGCCCGAACTGCAGCGGCGTGGTGAAGGAGAACTACCGCCGCTTCACCTGCATCGGCCGGGCGGGTGCGCCGGCCGTGGCCGCGGGCGAGGAACCGGGCTGCGGCTTCTCCATCACCAAGATCCCCGCCGGACGGGCCTTCGAGGTCGCCGAGGCCGACGCCTTCCTGCGCGATCGCAAGATCGGCCCGCTCGAGGGCTTCCGCTCCAAGGCCGGCTGGCCCTTCACCGCCGAGCTCAAGCTCGCCTGGGACGAGGAGATCCGCAACTGGAAGCTGGAGTTCGATTTCGGCGACGAGGCCCGGCAGGCCGAGGGCGAGCCGGTGGACTTCGGCGAGCAGGAGTCGCTCGGTACCTGCCCCAAGTGCCAGAGCCGCGTGCTGGAGCACGGCACGAGCTATGTCTGCGAGCACGCGGTCGGCGCGCCCATCACCTGTGACTTCAAGAGCGGCAAGATCATCCTGCAGCAGCCGGTGGCGCGCGAGCAGATGACGCGGCTGCTCAAGGAGGGGCGGACCGAGCTGCTGGAGAACTTCGTCTCCAACAAGACCCGCCGCAAGTTCAAGGCGCGGCTGGCCTGGGATCCGAAGGAAGGCAAGGTCAGCTTCGAGTTCGAGCCGCGGCCGGCCAAGGCGCCCGCCAAGGGTGCCGCCAAGAAGACCGCGGCCAAGGGCGCTTGACGGGCTGAGCGGCCCGCGACGCCGCCAGCCGCTCAGCCGCGCTCAGTGGTCGGCGAACTGCTGCGCGATCTTGCGGAACTCGTCGGCCACGTCGAGGAAGGCGTCGTAGACCTCGGGGTCGAAGTGGGAGCCTCGGCCCTTGGCCATCAGGCTGAGGGATTCCTCGTGGCTGAAGGCCGGCTTGTAGACGCGCTTGGAGATCAGCGCGTCGTACACGTCGGCCAGGGCCATCAGGCGGGCCGACAGCGGGATCGCCTCGCCCGCCAGGCCTTCAGGGTAGCCGGAGCCGTCCCACTTCTCCTGGTGGGACAGCGCGATCTCCTTGGCAAAGCGCAGGAAGCCGACCTCGAAACCCAGCTCGATCTCGGCCCGCTCGATCGCCTCGCGCCCGAGGATGGTGTGGGTCTTCATGATCTCGAACTCTTCGGGCGTGAGCTTCTCGGGCTTGAGCAGGATGTGGTCGGGGATGCCGACCTTGCCGATGTCGTGCAGCGGCGCCGACTTGTACAGGGACTCGATCACCTCGGGCGTCAACGTGGCCGTGAAGCGAGGGTGGGCGCTCAGGCGGACGGCCAGCAGGCGCACATAGTTCTGGGTGCGGCGGATGTGGTTGCCGGTCTCGTTGTCGCGCGTCTCGGCCAGCGAGCCGATCACGCGGATCGTCACGTCCTGGATGGCCATGACCTCGCGGGTGCGGCGGGCGACCTCCTCTTCCAGGGTCCGGTAGCGGTTGCTGAGCTCGTCGCGGGAGGTCTTGAGCTCGACATGGGTGCGTACGCGCGCCAGCACCACCGGGGCCGAGACCGGCTTGCTGATGAAGTCGACCGCGCCCACGTCAAAGGCGCGCTGCTGGTCCTGGCTGTCGGTGCTGGCCGTGAGGAAGATCACCGGGATCTGGGCCGTGGCCGGGTCGGCCTTGAGCCGGCGGCAGACCTCGTAGCCATCGATGCCGGGCATCATGACGTCGAGCAGGATCAGCTGGGGCGGCGGCAGCTGGGCGGCGATCTGCAGGGCCCGCTCCCCATGGTTGGCCACCTTGGTGCGGTAATGGTCGCTCAGCAGCGCGTTCATCAGCATCAGGTTTTCGGGCGTGTCATCGACGATCAGCACGGTCGGGCGCTCGGCCTGGTTGTCGATGGACTTCATGGGGGTACTCCTGTAACGCGGGAAAGGTGGGGCGGATGGGGCGGCCGTCAGGCGGAGTGGCCGCCCGCGGCGTCGGCCCGCCACTGGCGAAGATGCGCCAAGGCCTGGGGGAAGTCGAACTGTCGAACCGAGGTCGCCAGGGCGGTGTAGCGGTCCTCGAGCACCGCCGGCAGCAGCAGGGCCGAATCCTCGAGACAGGTGATCGCCGCCGGATCGTCGCCTGCGAGCAGGGCCTCGAGGCGGTCCAGCACCGCGGCGGCGCTGGCGGCGGACTGCGCCAGCGCGGCCGCCAGCGCCTCGGGGGTCAGGCGCTTCGGCGGAGCCGGCGTCTGGGCCGCGCGCGCAGACTCATCGTGCGCGAAATGCGCCTGCAGCGCGGCCAGCAGCGGCCCGAGAGCGCGCTCCACCGACTGCAGCGCGGGCTGCCACGCCGGGCCGGGTTGGGCGATGGCCTCTTCCAGCGTGGTCGCCAGCGCGGCCAGCGTGCCGGCACCGATGGTGCCCGCCACGCCCTTGAGGGTGTGTGCGAGCCGCGTGGCGGTGAGGGTGTCGCTCTGCTGCAGGGCCTGCGCGATGGCGGCGGGTGCGCCGGCCTGGTCGGCGGCAAAGCGCTGCAGCACCGAGCGGTAGAGCGCCGGGCGGCCCAGCAGGTGGCGCAGGCCCAAGGCGACGTCCAGGCCTTCGATGTCCTGCGGCAGGGCCGCGGCTTCGCCCTCGTCCTGCGCGCGGGACCTTGCCAGCGGGGTCCGCGCGCCTGGGCCGGTCTCCTCGACGGAGCCGCGGGCCGCATCCTCGGCCGTGCGGGGCGCGATCCACTGCGCCAGCACGCGCCAGAGCTGTTCAGGATCGATGGGTTTGGCCACATGGTCGTTCATGCCGGCGGCCAGGCATTTCTGGCGGTCGCTGGCCATGGCATTGGCCGTCATGGCCACGATGGGCAGGGTGGCCAGGCCGGGCATCCGGCGGATTTCCCGCGTGGCGGCCAGGCCGTCCATCTCGGGCATCTGCATGTCCATGAGCACCAGGTCGTAGGTGGCTTCGCCCAGCCGCTCGATCGCCAGTCGGCCGTTGCCGGCCACGTCCACCAACAGGCCAGCCTCCTGGAGCAGCTCGCAGGCGACCTGCTGGTTGATCTCGTTGTCCTCGGCCAGCAGCACCCTCGCGCCGCGCACCCCGAGCAGGGCGGCGCGGGAGGCGCCCGGGTCCGGTTCGCTCACCTCGATGGGGGCGGCGCGGTCGGCACCCAGCTGCCTGGCGGTCTCGTCCAGCACCATCGCGGCGTTCAGGGGCTTGGTCAGGACGCCGTTGAAGTCGCCGCTGCCGACGGCCCGGGCGACCTCCTCGCGGGCGAAGGCCGTGGCCATCACCAGTCGCGGCTGGCGGGTCAGCGGCAGGTGGCGGATCCGTTGACCGGTCTCGATGCCGTCCATGACCGGCATCTGCCAGTCGATGAACACGATCTCGTAGCTCTGTTCCCGGTCCTGCGCCTCCTGGATCTTCTGCAGGGCCACCTTGCCGGAGGAGGCGGTGTCCACCTGCAGGCCCAGACCCTCGAGCAGGTCGCACAGCACGGCGCGCGCATGCGGGTTGTCGTCCACCACCAGCACCGGCAGACCGCGCAGCGCCTCGGCGAGCGCGGCACCGCTCGCCCGCGGGGGCGCCCGCCCGAAGCGGGCCGTGAACCAGAAGGTGGAGCCCTGGCCGAGCGCGCTCTCCACCCCGACCTCGCCCCCCATCAGGCCGGCCAGGTTCTTGGCGATCGCCAGGCCCAGGCCGGTGCCGCCGTACTTGCGCGAGGTGGACGAGTCGGCCTGCTGGAAGCTCTGGAACAGCCCCGCCTGCTGATCGGCGCTGAGGCCGATGCCCGTGTCGCGCACCGAGAAATTCAAGAGCAGGTCGCCGTCGGCCGACTCGAGTTGGCGCACCCCGATCTCGATTTCGCCTTGCTCGGTGAACTTGACCGCGTTGTTGGCATAGTTCACCAGCACCTGGCCCAGACGCAGCGGGTCGCCGACCAGGTCGTTGGGCACGCCGCGCTCGACGTTGAAGATGAACTCCAGCCCCTTGGCGGCGCATTTGTCCGCGACCAGGTTGGCCACGTTCTCCAGCACCCGGTCGAGCTGGAAATCGATGGACTCGATGTCGAGCTTGCCGGCCTCGATCTTGGAGAAGTCCAGGATGTCGTTGATGATGCCCAGCAGGTGACCCGCCGAGCTCTGGATCTTGGCAAGGTAGTCGCGCTGGCGCGGGGTGAGCTCGGTCTTGAGCGCCAGGTGGCTCAGTCCGATGATCGCGTTCATGGGCGTGCGGATCTCGTGGCTCATGTTGGCCAGGAAGTCCGACTTGGCCTGCGCGGCCTCCTGCGCCACCTCGTTGGCATGGGCCAGCTCGCGGTTCTTCAACAGGATGCTGGCGTAGAGCTCCTCCCGCGACAGCGCCCCGACGATCTCGCGCAGGGCCTCCAGGCGATCGGGCCGGACCGCCGTGGCCCGGATCGCGTAGCGCAGGCTCAGCGCTGCGCCTGATCCGGCATCGCCACCGTGGGGGGCCATCGGCCGTGCCGGCGACGGTGCCTCGGCCCAGGCCCGCGCGTCCAGCGGCCCGGCGGGCGTGAAACTCAGCGTCAGGTCCATCCCGCCCTCGCGCCACTGCGCGCCCACCGCCACGGTGGACCCCGGTGCGTGGCGTTCCAGCCAGCGGCACAGCGACGAGGTCTCGCCGGCCACCCGCGAGGCCAGCGCCTCATCGCCGCCGCAGGCCTGCACCAGCTCAAACAGCTTGCGCCGCGCGATGAAGGCCGCCCCCGGCTCGTGCAGGGCGATCAGGCCGAGATCGTTCATGCCGGCCATTTGAAAACCAGGCAGCCGGCGTCGTCGTGCGGCTTGGCGAGCGCCGTCAGGACCCGCCGCGTGATGTCGGCCGCACCGCGAAAGGAGATCGACTCGGCCAGCCGGGCGCCCTCGAACTCGGCGATGCCGTCGGTCCACAGCATCAGCAGGTCGCCTGCGTCCAGGCTCTCCTCCTGAGGGAAGAGCGTGGGCAGGCGGCTGCCCAGCAGGCCGTCGCGCGAGACGCCCCGCCAGGACCGCCGGCCCAAGCGGGCCGCCCGCGTGTTGCCGATGCCCATGTAGCGAAAGCGCGCCGCAGCGGGGTCGATGAACATCAGCCCCGCGGCCGCGCCCACGCCGCCCAGCAGGGTTTTGTGCAGGGTTTCCATCAGCCTGGCCAGGTCGCGGCTCGCCTCGCGCTCGATCAAGGCCAGCGACTGCTCGGCCACGGCTTGCGCCGCCGGGCCGTGACCGGTGGCGTCAACGATGGCCAGCAGCAGGCCACCGTCGCATTCGGTGATCAGCGCGGCGTCGCCGCCGCGGGCCTGACCCGGAAAGGGGCGCACGCTCGCGTGGGCATCCCAGCGCGGGTTGGCGAGGACTGCCGGGGGGTGGGGGAGGCCGGCCGTGGCAACGGGTGCGACGGCGGGTGCGGCGGTGATGGGGACTGCGGTGATGGGGACTGCGGTGATGGGGCCGGCGATGGCCGGGGTCGCGGGGGCCCCGGCCCGGGCCGGCGGCCCCATGGCAGGCTTGGGCCGCACGGCCTTGCCGCGGATGCGCTTGCGGGCGAACACCGTCGTGCCGGTGTCGGCGGCCGAGCGGATCCAGAACTCGTCGGCCATGCGCTGCACGCCGGAGAGCCCCAGGCCCAACGTGCCCCCGGTGCTGTAGTGCTCCTGCAAGGCGAGGTGGATGTCGGCGATGCCGGGGCCGGTGTCCTCGGCCCAGATGTCGATGTCGATGAAGCCGTCGCGTTCGAGCCGCTCCAGCCGCAGGGCGCCACGCCCGGCGTACTTGACGATGTTGGAGCCGAGCTCGGAGACGATGGTGGCGATCATCGAGCGGTCGATGTCGGAGCCGCCCCGCAGCAGGTCCAGGCGCTGCGTCCGGGCCACGGCCACGCGCAGGTCGCCGTCGTTGAGGAGTCGGAAGGATTCGCTCTCGGCCGCTTCGGCGTTCGCCACGCCGCCCTCGTGCGGCGCCGCCCGCCAACCGCCCCTGGTCTGGCCCGACGGGTTCATGGCGCGACGCTCCGCAGGGACGGCCCCTCACCACCTGAACGGGCGTCCGGTGCGGCGTGGTCGGCACCGTGGCCGTCGCCTTCATCGGCCTCGTCGTCGACCGTCTGGCGGGCTGCGGCTTCGGCCCGGGCCAGCGCCTCTTCCAGGTCGCGCACAGCCTCGACCTCGCTCGTGTCGATGTCGCTCTCGACCAGGTGCATCACGATGCCGGCCCGCAGCCCCACCCACAGCGACCTGGCGCCCAGCAGCTGGGCCATGGCGGCCACGGCCTGCAGCGACTCGAAGTCCTCGCGGTCCATCACCTGCACGGCCGAGAGCTCGAACACCACCACCTGCGCGCCGCCCCCCTGCAGACCCTCGAGGGTGACGTTGCGGGCCGCGTCGATCACCTCGGGCAGCAGGTCGGCCGGCAACGTGATGATCAGGCAGCTGCGAACGCGCGTGGCGATCACCGGGGTGGTGGCGTCGCGGGCCATGTGCAGGGAGGGTTCGTACGGGGTGTCAGGTGTCCGTGGGCTCAGCGCAGCTCGTCCTGGCGGCGGCGCGACAGCTGGCGGATGTCGATGCCGGTGCTCTTGAGGGCCATCTCGAAGGCGTCGCGCAGGGTGGCTGTGGTCTTGACCTCGCCCACCTTCACGCCCAGCTCCACGATGGTTCGTGCCACTGCCGGCGAGATGCCCGAGATGATGGACTCGCAGCCCATCAGCTGGGTGGCCTTGGTGATCTTGATCAGCTGGTTGGCGACCGCCGTGTCCACCGTGCCCACGCCGCTGATGTCGAGCACGAAGACCTTGGCACGGGTCTCGGCGATCTTTGTCAGCGTCTTGTTCATCACGTCCTGGGTGCGCGCCGAATCGATGATGCCCAACAGCGGCAGCAGCAGGATGCCCTCCCAGATCGGCGTGACCGGGGTGGACATCTCCATCAGCGCATTGCTGTGCTGCAGGATCTTTTCCTTCTGGATGCGTGAGATCTCGTCGATCACCAGGTAGAGGTCCAGGAAGACCAGCTTGGTGAGGGCGGCCACCATGGCCTCGACGTGGCTCGGCAGGCCCTCCATGGCCCGCAGCCGCTCGATCATCCGCCGCCCGGACATGCTCATGCCGGCGCAGTAGATGTCGTTGGGCAGGTCGATGCGCGCGTGCACGCCGCCGATGTGCCGCCGCGAGGCGAAATAGGCCTCGTCCAGGTTGGCCTGGAGCAGGCCGCGCCAGTGGCTGGCCTGCATCTTCTGCACCCGCGCCAGCATCGTCGGCGAGCCGGCGAAGAAGATCTGGTACTCGTCCTTGACGCTGAGCCATTTGTAGAAGTCACCGACGAAGGCATCGATTTCGCCATCGAACAAATGGCCGACCTCTCGCACCATCGCGATGTCGCTCGCTTCGATGTCGAACTTTTCCAGGGTGACGCTGACTTCGTTGGGGTTCATGGACGGTTCCTGCCGGGTGGACTGATCGGGCGCGCCGGTTCGGCGTCTGAAACTTGCGGAAAACCCGGGTCGTCGGGCAGGGGATTTTCACCGGATTGCGTCGCCTTGTCCTGCCGGGCTTGGCGCAGGCCCGCGAGGGCAGGGGGGAAGTCGAAGGCACGCACCTGCGCCGCGATGCTGGCCAGCGCCGGTCCCAGGCCCTGCGTCAGCAAGGGCGCACCGTCCCGCAGGCAGTCGACCGCCGCGGGGTCGTCCCCGGCGAGCAGCGCCTCCAGGCGGTCCAGCAGGGCGGCGATCTGCTCGGAACTGGCGTCCAGCGAGGCGGTCAGCGCCTCCGTCGTGCCCTGGCTGAGGGCGGCCTCGGGCACACCGCCTGCTCCCGCCGCCTCCGGGGCGAGGCGTGACTGCAGCTCGGTCAGCAGGGCCTCCAAGCCCTCGCGCAGGACCTGCAGGCGGGGCTGCCATTGCGCAGGGGGTTCCCCCGCGACGCGCTCGAGTGCTTCCGCCTGGCCGGCCAGGGCGTTCGCGCCGATGGTCGCCGCGAGGCCCTTGAGGGTGTGGGTCAACCGCACCGCCGTGGCGGCATCGCCCTGGGCCAGCGCACGGTCCAGCGCGGCGGGCGTGCCGGCCTGGTCGATCGCGAAGCGCTGCAGAACCTCCAGGTAGAGCGCCGGGCGGCCGAGCAGACGTCCCAGGCCCGCCTGGGTGTCCAGCCCTTCGATCCGCCCGAGCCTGTCCAGGCTTGCCGTGTGGGAGCTGGGGGCGGCGCCCGCGATCGCCGTCGCGCTGGCAGTCGTCTGCAGCAGGGGTGATTTGGTTGGGGGCGTTGCCGACCCCGCTGCCGCCGCGACAGCCTGCCGCGACCCCATGGCCTCGGCCAGTCCGGGCCGTGGCGCGATCCAGCGGCTCAGCACCTGCCAGAGCGCCTCGGGCTCGATCGGCTTGGCCACATGGTCGTTCATGCCGGCGGCCAGGCATTTGTCGCGATCGCTGGACAGCGCGTTGGCCGTCATCGCCACGATGGGCAGGGCGGCGAGGGCCGGCATCGCGCGGATCGCCCGCGTGGCGGACAGGCCGTCCATCACCGGCATCTGCATGTCCATCAGCACCAGGTCGAAGGTCGCCTTGCGCAGCCGCTCCAGCGCCACGCTCCCGTCACCGGCCACCTCCACCGACAGGCCCGCATCCACCAGCAGCTCGCAGGCGACCTGCTGGTTGATCGCGTTGTCCTCCACCAGCAGCACGCGGGCGCCTCGCAGCCCCGCCAGGGCCGCCGGACTGCCGGCCGCCGGGACCGACGAGAGGCGTGCATCGGCGACTTGCGAGGGGCCGATCAGCAGCTTGAGCACTTCGTCGTACAGCACCGAGGCATTGACCGGCTTGAGCAACACCCCGCGTGCGCCCACGCCCTCGAACGCCGTGAGCGTCTCCTCGCGCCCATAGGCCGTCACCATGACGATGTGCGGCGCGGCCGCCAGCCCCAGGGTTGCGATGCGGCGGGCCACCTCGACGCCGTCCATCTCCGGCATCTGCCAGTCGAGGAAGGCGATCTCATGGGGGTGGCCGGCGCGGTCGGCCGCCGCCAGCCGCTCCAGCGCCGCGACCCCCGAGGCGGCGGTGTCCACGCTCAGGCCCATGCCCTCGAGCAGGTCGCGGATCACGGCGCGGGCGCTGTCGTTGTCGTCCACCAGCAGCACCCGCCGGCCCTGAAGCGCCGGCTCGCGCGGCCCGCGCACCAGCCGCGCGGCGGGCGCGCGCGCCAGCCGGGCCGTGAACCAGAAGGTCGAACCCACGCCCAGGGCGCTCTCCACACCCACCTCGCCGCCCATCATCCTGGCGAGCTTGAGGGAGATGGCCAGGCCCAGCCCGGAGCCGCCGTACTGGCGGGTGATGGAGCCGTCCGCCTGCGCAAAGCTGCGGAAGAGCCGGGACTGCTGCTCCGGGCTCAGGCCGATGCCGGTGTCGCGCACCGCGAAGTGCAGGACCACCCCCGCCTCGTCCTCGCTGCACACGCGCACCCTGATCGCGACCTCGCCGCGCTCGGTGAACTTGAGGGCGTTGTTGGCGTAGTTGATGAGGATCTGCCCCAGCCGCAGCGGATCGCCGACCAGCGTGTCGGGTACCCCCTCCTCCACCTCCACGATCAGCTCCAGCCCCTTGGCCGTGCAGCGGTCGGCCAGCAGGTCGGTCGCGTTGCCGAGCAGCTGGTGGAGGTCGAAGGCGACCGGGTCGATGGAGAGCTTGCCGGCCTCGATCCGGGAGAAGTCGAGGATGTCGTTGATGATGCCCAGCAGATGCCGGCCCGAGCCCTGGATCTTGAGCAGGTAGTCGCGCTGCCGCGGCGTGAGCTCGGTCTTGAGGGCCAGCCCGCTCAGGCCGATCACCGCGTTCATCGGTGTTCGGATCTCGTGGCTCATGTTGGCCAGGAACTCGCTCTTGGCCCGGTTGGCAGCCTCGGCGCGCTGGCGGGCACGTGCCAGCAGGTAGACCAGCAGCGCCAGCACCAGGCTGGCGGTCGTGCCGCCCACGGCGGTGATGCGTGCCGCCCCGCCGTCGAGTCGCGCCTCGAAGGCTGGCAGCGAGGTGAAATGCATGGTCCAGGTGCGCCCGGCGATCTCCAGGCGCTGCACACTGCGCAGCTGCCCGCCGGCCGACTCGGACGCCGGGCGCATGCGCCCGGCGTGGTAGAGCGGCACGGCATCGGACTGAGCGTCACCGTCATGGATGTGCAGGTCGATCTCCTCCGCGCCCCGCCCGAGGATGCCGGTCATCAGGTCGTTCATGCGGAACACCGCCGAGATCCACCCGACGCTTGCCGCGCGCCGCTCCTCGACCGTGCCGTGCGCCGCATCCAGGCGGTAGACCGGCAGGAACATCAGGACGCCGGCCTGTGCGTCCTGGCCGGCGTCCTGCACCAGGGTGATGCGGCCGGTCACGGCATCGTCGTCGGTGTCGCGGGCGCGCTCCATGGCGGCGCGGCGCACCGGCTCGGAGTAGGTGTCGAAGCCGATCGCCTTCAGGTTTCGGCCCGCATAGGGCTCGATGTAGATGATCGAGGTGGTGGTGTCGCGCTCGCCCGGCGGCCGGATGTCGTAGCCCGCCATGCCGCTGCGCCGAAGCGCTTCGACATGGGCCGCCTTCTGGGCCGCGGGCACCAGCTGGTTGAAGCCCACGCCCTGGATGCCGGGGTAGCGCTCGGTCAGCCGCAGCGTGGCCACATAGTCACGGAACTGCTCTCGCTGCACACCCGCAGAGGCGGCGAAGAGCCCCGCCACCCCCCGCAGCACCTGCTGGTAGCTGTCCATGCGGGCGCTCACCCGGTTGCTGCCGTCCAGCGCCCGCGCCTCGAACTCCGTGCGCAGGGCTTGCAGCGCGTGGCGCTGCTCGGCCCGCCACAGCTGGTGCGTGACCGCCAGGCAGACCAGCAACACGCCCCCCGGCAGCCATCGGTGCAGCGGGGGCGGACGTACAGGCCATCGAAGGAGGCGGGCCACGATTGGATTGCGAGCGGTGCTGAGCGGTGGTGGGCGAGGCGTGACGGCTAGCACGGGGGCTCGGAGCGGTGTTTGATGATTGTCAGGAAAAACGGATGATCCGGGTGCTGAAATCCGGGGGGATTGAGTGAAAGGCTTCACGTTGAAGGCGATTTCCCTTCCCGAAACCGCGCCGAGTTCACAGTGAGCGCGAATCGAGCGGCAGAGCCTGACCGAGGCGATCGCCGCCGCAGCGGGGTGGGGGCCGCGGCAATGGCACCGGCCCTGGCAGGATGCCGATTTGGGACAATCCGTCCATGACGACCTTCGATCTCAACGCTTACATGGCCCGCGTCGGTGCGGCGGCGCGCGCCGCCGCCAGCGAGATGGCAGCGGCCCCCACCGCGGCCAAGGACGCCGCGCTGCGCGCCCTGGCCCGCCGCCTGCG